>NZ_DAVZJY010000009.1:0-24345 GCF_052272535.1 Sutterella sp.
ATTCTGATAAAGAATAGCGCTCCCTTTTGAGGGAGGGTGCATCCGCGCTTCCGATTTTATTTCGTCCCGCTCGGGCCGCCTGCGTCGCGCGGCAAGTACCGGGACGCCTTTAGGGGATATGAGCAAATGAAGAAGACTCTCACGGCCGTCGCCGTCATCGCCTGCGCCGCCTTCTCGGTGAGCGCCGAAGAAGTGCACGTCGCCGTCGCCGCGAACTTCACCGCTCCCGCGAAGGATCTGCAGCCGATTTATGAGAAGGCCACGGGCGACAAGCTCGTCCTCTCCTTCGGCGCGACGGGCGCCTTCTACGCCCAGATCAAGAACGGCGCTCCGTTCGACGTGCTCCTCGCCGCCGACGCGAAGACCCCCGCCAAGGCCGTCACGGAAGGCTACGGTGTCGCCGGCTCCACCTACACCTACGCCGTGGGCAAGCTCGTTCTCTGGTCGGCCGACGCCAACCTCGTGAAGAACGACGTCACCGCAGCTCTGAAGTCCGCCGACGTGAAGCACGTCGCCATCGCCAACTCGAAGCTCGCCCCCTACGGCGAAGCCGCCTGCCAGACCCTCAAGTCCCTCGGCCTTGAGTCGGCCGTCGAAGGCAAGACCGTGATCGGCGACAACATCGGCAAGACCTACCAGTTCGTCAAGACGGGCAACGCGGAAGCGGGCTTCATCGCCCTCTCGCAGTGCTTCAAGGGCGGCAAGTTCACCTCCGGTTCGGGCTACGTGATCCCGCAGGAGCTCTACGGCGAGATCAAGCAGGACGCCGTTCTGCTCAAGGCCGGTGAGAAGAACGAAGGCGCCAAGCGCTTCCTGAAGTTCCTCAGGGAAAGCCAGGCTGCGACGGACGTGCGCACCGCCTACGGCTACGGCACGGCCAATTAATTCCGACAACTCCCGCCGGAGCGCGCCCGCATGCTGGCGGAGGCGCTCCGCAGGGGAAACGATTTCCACGCGTTCTTGAGACGGACGCTTTTCTCCGGAGGGAACCCAAACGTTCTCCCCAGTTTTTTCTTTTCCTTTCCGGGGGCGCTTCCGCGAGGAACCGCCCCTCCAACCCTCATTGCAAAGATCTCTCTCTCATGGACTGGCTCCTCGATTTGGTGGGCGGCATCTCGCTCGAGCCCGTCGAGCTCTCGCTTGAGCTCGCCGCGGTCACGACCTGCGTGCTCCTCGTGCTCGGCCTGCCGCTCTCCTGGTGGCTCGCCCGCGGCAGAAGCCGCTGGTGCCCGGTGGTGAACGCGGTGGTGACCCTCCCGCTCGTGCTGCCGCCCTCGGTACTCGGCTTCTACATTCTCGTGGCCCTCGGGCCCCACGGTCCGCTCGGCATGCTCACCGAGTCGCTCGGCCTCGGCGTGCTGAACTTCAGCTTCCCCGGGCTCGTGATCGGCTCGGTCGTCTATTCGCTGCCCTTCATGGTGCAGCCCCTCGTCACGGCGTTCGAGGGCATCGGCGAGCGGCCGATGGAGGTGGCGGCGACGCTGCGTTGCCGGCCCTTCGACGCCTTCGTGAACGTCGTGATGCCCCTCGCGCGTCCGGGCATCATCACCGGCATCCTGATGACCTTCGCCCACACGATCGGCGAATTCGGCGTGGTGCTCATGATCGGCGGCAACATTCCCGGGAAGACCCAGGTCGTCTCGACGGAGATCTACACGCACGTCGAGGCGATGGAGTACGCCAAAGCCCACGTGCTCGCGGGCGGCATGCTGATCTTCAGCTTCATCGTCCTCATGAGCCTCAACCTTCTCAACAAGCGCCGCGACGCGCAGTGATTCCCAGGGGAGAAATCCGATGTCGGAACTTCATTTCGGCGAAGTGCGCCTCTCGCTCGCCCGCAGCACGGGCTTCACACTTGAGGCGGATCTGCGCATTCCGAGCGAGGGGATCACGGTGCTCTTCGGCCCCTCGGGCTGCGGCAAGACCACGGTGCTCCGGTGCGTCGCGGGCCTCGAGCGCGCCCACGGCATCGTGCGCATCGGCAACGAAGTTTGGCAGGACGACGACAAGGGCGTCTTCCGCCCGACCTACGAGCGCAGCCTTGGGTACGTCTTTCAGGAGGCGAGCCTCTTCGCGCACCTCAACGTTGAGAAGAACCTCACCTTCGGGCTCGAGCGCACGAAGGTGAAGGACGGCCGCGAGCGCCTCGCCAAGGCCGTGGAGCTCCTCGGCATCGGGCATCTGCTCGGACGGCGCGTCTCGCAGCTCTCCGGCGGCGAGCGGCAGCGCTGCGCGATCGCGCGCGCGCTCTGCCTCCGCCCGGACATCCTGCTCATGGACGAGCCCCTCGCGGCCCTCGACTACGCGAGAAAGCGCGAGATTCTGCCTTGGCTCGAGAAGCTGCGCGGGGAGCTGCGCGTGCCGATCCTCTACGTCACGCATTCTGCCGACGAAATGACGCGGCTCGCCGACGAACTCGTCGTCATGCAGGAGGGGAAGGTGCGCGCCGCGGGACCGCTCGCCGAGGTTCTCGGCAACGTCAAGGTGCCCGTCGAAACCGAGTACGGCGCCTCGGCCGTCCTCCGGGGCCGCGTCAAGTCCGTCTCCGACGTCTGGCGCTCGGCCGTGGTCGCCGCGGACGGCTGGAGGGTCGAGGCGGTCGCCGCGGGCTTCGGCGTCGGGGCGGACGTTCGTCTGCGCATCCTCGCGCGCGACGTGAGCCTTGCGTTGGACAAGCCCGTGGGCCTCTCGATCCGCAACGCCCTTCCGGCGGTGGTCGAGGAGCTCGGCGCCCCCTGTGGTCCCGAAGGCGCCTACCTCACGGTGAAGCTCAAGGCGCGCTCGGGCGAAGGCCGCATCCTCGCGCGGGTGCTGCGCGAGTCCGCCGCGGAGCTCGGCCTCGCGCCGGGCCTTTCCGTTTGGGCGCTCGTGAAGGCCGTGGCGGTGATCGTCTGACCCGACGCTCCGCCCGTAGAAACGACGAAGGGCAGGCGTTCCCCGACGCGGGGAGCTCCCGCCCTTCGGTTCTTCCGGGCGTTCTCACGCCCGCCGGGAGCGGCGGACGCGGGGACGCCGGGGAGGGAATCAACAGCGGCGGGCGAGCTCGCGGGCCTTGCCGATGTAGGTCGCCGGGGTGAGCGCCATCAGGCGGGCCTTGGCGTCCTCGGGGATCTCGAGATTGTTGATGAAGGTGCGGATCGTCTCTTCGTTGATGCCGTCCTTGCCGCGGGTGAGGGCCTTGAGCTGCTCGTAGGGGTGCGGCACGCCGTAGCGGCGCATCACGGTCTGCACGGCTTCGGCGAGGACCTCCCAGGCCGCGTCGAGGTCGCGGGCGATCATCGCCTCGTTCACCTGGAGCTTGCCGAGGCCGCGCTCGAGGGCGCTGTAGCCGACGAAGGCGTAGCCGAAGGCGACGCCGAGGTTGCGCAGCACCGTCGAGTCGGTGAGGTCGCGCTGCCAGCGCGAGATCGGCAGCTTCCCGGCGAGGTGCCCGAAGACGGCGTTGGCGAGGCCGAGGTTGCCTTCGGAATTCTCGAAGTCGATCGGGTTCACCTTGTGCGGCATCGTCGAGGAGCCGACTTCGCCCTCCTTGAGCTTCTGGCGGAAGAAGTGCATGGAGATGTAGCCCCAGACGTCGCGGTCGAAGTCGATGAGGATCGTGTTGGCGCGCTCGATCTGCATGAAGAGCTCGGCCATGTAGTCGTGCGGCTCGATCTGGATCGTGTGCGTGTTGAAGACCGCGCCGAGACGCTCCTCAACGACCTTCTTCGAGAAGGCCTCCCAGTCGAAGTCCGGGTAGGCGATCAGGTGGGCGTTGTAGTTGCCCACGGCGCCGTTCATCTTGGCGTAGATCTTCACGTTCTCGATCGCCTCGATCACGCGGCCGAGACGCACGGCGACGTTGGCGAACTCCTTGCCGACCGTGGTGGGCGAGGCCGTCTGGCCGTGGGTGCGCGAGAGCATCGAGATGTCGGCCCAGGCGTGGGCGTAGCCGGCGATGATGCCGTGGAGCTTCTTGAGGAAGGCGACGAGCTCGGTGCGGCCGCGCATCAGCATGAGCGCGTGGCTCGTGTTGTTGATGTCCTCGGACGTGCAGGCGAAGTGCACGAACTCGGCGGCGTTCTTGAGCTCCTCGTCGTGCGCGACCTGAGCCTTGATCCAGTACTCGACCGCCTTCACGTCGTGGTTCGTGGTCTTCTCGATCTCCTTGACGGCTTCGCAGTCCTCGGTGGAGAAGTTGTCCGCGAGGCCGCGCAGGAAGGCCTTGCCGTGGTCCGAGAGGTGCGGCAGCTCAGCGAAGCCCGCCTCCGAGAGGGCGATGAGCCACTCGACCTCGACGCGCACGCGCGCGTTCATGAAGGCGTATTCGGAGAAGATCCCGCGCAGGGGATCGCACTGGCGGGAATAACGGCCGTCAAGGGGAGAAAGGGCGGTGAGGGGATTGAGCGCCATGGACGTGAAGCCTCCGGAGCGTGTGGATGGTGGGATCTGTTTTGCGGGCGGTCCGCCGGATCAGGGATCTTCCTGATCCCGACGCCCGGAAAGTGCGCGCATTTTAAGACAGCCGCCGCTCCCGGGGGCGGCCGCGGGCCCTTCATCTTCAGCTCTGGCGAAGACGCGGGACCGATAATCGAATGAGCCCGGGCCGGAGGAGCGTCTGACGCGCCCTCAGGCGCCGGCGCGAAAAACAGTCCTCACCCAAAGGAGACCCGTCATGCCCCAGTTCCAACGCCGCAGCCTCGTGCGCGCACTCGGCGCCGCCCTCATTCTCGCCTCGCCCGCGGCCTCCTTCGCCGTCGGCGGCCCGAGCGGCATGCAGGTCAACTTCGAGCGGCAGGGCGATCTCGGTGAGGTGGTCGTGAATCCCTACGACATCGCGCCCCTCACCGCCGTGATCCGCAACGGCGGCGAGGTGCTCGAGCGCGCGCACGTGCGCGTCGTGCCGAAGAAGGGCGGCGTCGAGATCGCCTACGACGTCGGCCCCGTGTCGCTGCGCACCTACGGCGGCATCCCCGTCTTCGGGCTCTATCCGGAGCACCTCAACGAGGTCGAGGTGAGCTGGCGCAAGCGCACCGCCTCGGGCCCGGTCGAGAAGACCGAGACCTACCGCATCTGGACGCCGCCCGTCTACCTCGATCCCTCGTGGACCCACGGACGCCCGGTGAAGACCTTCGAGACGAAGGTCGTGAAGGCCGCTCCCGAGGATCTGCGCGGCCGGCTCTACCTCATCAACAATCTGCTGCCCGAGTCGCCCAAGGGCAGCCGCGCCGTCTGGAACAACCCCTCGGGCGGGGCGTTGCAGTGGAACAACTACCCGCAGAACGCCGTCCTCGACACGACGGGCGAGGTGCGCTGGTACCTCGAGCCCTCTCGGATCTACGACCCGCGCAGCCTCAACCGCGCCGGCATCATGATGGGGTTCCACCAGAACCCGGACGGCGCGCTCAGCTGGGGCTACGGGCAGCGCTACGTGAAGTACGACCTGATGGGGCGCGGTGTCTTCGACCGGCCGCTCCCGGACGGCTACGCCGACTTCAGCCACGCCATGGCGGTGGGGCCCGACGGGCGCTACTTCCTGCGCGTCGCTTCCGCAGACCTGAAGCGCCCCGACGGCTCGCACGTGCACACGGTGCGCGACGTCGTGATCGAGGTGGACCGCGACGGGCGGGTGCTCGACGAATGGCGCCTCTTCGAGATCCTCGACCCGAACCGCAGCATCGTGTTGAAGTCGATCGACCAGGGGGCGGTGTGCCTCAACGTTGACCTCGCGCAGTCGGGCAAGACCCTCTCGGCCGAGCAGATCGCGCGGCTCGACGCCAGGAACGCCTTCGGCGACATCTCGGGCACCGGGGCCGGCCGCAACTGGGCGCACGTCAATTCCGTCGACTACGACCCGACGGACGACTCGATCATCGTGAGCTCGCGCCACCAGTCGGCCGTGATCAAGATCGGCCGCGACAAGCGCGTGAAGTGGATCCTCGGCGCGCCGAACGGCTGGACCGGGGAGCTCAAGGACAAGGTCCTCACGCCGGTGGACGCCGCCGGCAGGCCCATCCCCTGCCGCATCGGCCGGTGCGAGGGGCGCTTCGACTGGACCTGGACGCAGCATACGGGCTGGAAGGTGAAGGAGCTCTCCCGCCCGGGCGTCTCCGTCGTGACGGTCTTCGACAACGGCGACGGGCGCGGCTTCTCCCAGCCCGAGAACCCGAAGGACAAGTACAGCCGCGCGGTGATGTACTCGATCGACGAGCAGAAGGGCACGGTCGAGCAGCTCTGGGAGTACGGTCGCGAGCGCGGCCACGAGCTCTACAGCGCCATCACCTCCTCGGTTGAGTACGAGGCCGACCGCGACACCCTTGTGGTTTACTGGGCCTCGATCGGCGTGCAGGAGAAGACCGGCGTCAACCCCGTGCTCACCGAATTCCGCCGCGGCGGCGCCGAACCCGTCTTCGAAATGCGCATTTTGGGCTCCATGGGCTACCGCGCGACGGTGGTGGACCCCGCGAAGGCCTTCAATCCGTAGCGAATGCAAAAGTTGTTTCCGGGCGGGATGAGTGAACAGTTGTTCGCGCACTCCCGCCGGGACGGGGATCCCGAGGCCCGGACCCCGTCGGACGCCCGGAACTTTCTGCAACATGCGCTAACAGACGGGAATATGCGCTAAGGAACCTCTCAGGAACGGACCGCTAAAGTCCACTTCATCAAGACCGGAGCGGTGCTCCTTCCGATCCGGCGCTTGGTGGGCCGCGGCCCCCTTGAAGCACGCCGCTCCGTCACAGTTAGAGAGAAGAAATGAAGAAGAGCCACAAGATCATCGCTTCCCTGACCGCCCTCGGCGCGCTCTGCGTCGCCGGCGCCGCGGTCGCCGCCCCCTGGCATCACGGTGAGGACGCGCCCCGCGGCGACGCCCCGTGCGCGGGCTACTCCGCCGAAGACGTGCGCGCCGCGGGCTGGGCCTCGATGGAGAGAATCCTCACGCTCAAGCCCGAGCAGCAGGCCGCCTGGAAGGCCTACGTTGAGGCGCGCACCGCGCTCGATCAGATGCCGGGCGCAAAGTTCGACAAGCCCGCTGTGGACGTGCAGACGCGCCTTGAGCGCCGCGCGCAGGTCGCCAAGATCCGTGCGGATCTTCTCGGCAAGACCGCGGCGGCCCGCGCCGAGCTCTTCAAGGCGCTTTCGCCCGAGCAGAAGTACGTGCTCGAGAGCTACGAGCTCATGCATTCCGGTCACGGAATGCGCGGCGGCGACAAGCCGCGCGTCCCACAGGGCTTCCACGGTCCGCGCGGCTTCGGCCCGGGCCACAACCCCCAGTGCCCGGCGGGCGGCGAGTGCCCGGCCCGCTGACGGCGTGAAGCGCCGGCCATGAAGAAGGCCGCCCGATGCGGGATTCCCGCGGGGCGGCCTTTTTGTGTCGGAGCGCCGCTTCCGGGGCGCTCCGGGAATGAGAGCGGAGAAGCCGGTCAGGACGACGTCGCCGCGCTCGCGTTGATCGCGCGCTCGAGCGCGGACTGATCGAGTTCGTCGAACTGCGCCGAGAGAAGGTTCCCGTCCGAAGTCTGGGTGAGTTCGTAGAGGAGCCGGATCGGCGCGGCGTTGCCGAGCTTGCGGCCGATGTGGGCACGGTGCACTTCGACCGTGCGCTGCGAGAGGTTGAGGAGCTGCGCGATGTCGCCGTTCCTCAGTCCCTGGCAGACGAGGATGAAGATCTGCTTCTCGCGGCGCGAGAGCGTCTCGAAGAGCCGCATCAGGAGGTTGCGGCGCGCAAGCCGCACCGAGCGCCTCAGGCCCTTTTCGACCGCTTCAGTGAGTTCGTCCGGATCGACGGGCTTCTCGAGGAAGCTTACGGCTCCGTTCTCCATCGCCCGCACGGCCGTGCGGATGTCGGACTGCTGCGCGAGGAAGATCACCGAAATGGGGCTCTTCAGAGCAGCGAGCTCGGCCTGCACGCCGCGCGCGCCGGCGTTCGCCATGCGTTCGGCGACGACGAGGCAACCCGGATGATCGAGGTCGGCCCGGGCGAGGAAGGTCTGCACGGAGGGGAAGCTCGCCGTCTCGAAGCGCGGCTTGAGGGCGAAGGAGAGCGACACGCGCACGTCGTCGTCGTCCACAACCCAGACGGAGCCCTGCTGTTCGATCGGGACGGCGGCGGCGCCTGAAAGGGCGGGCATTTCTAACGTTTGATCCACGTGCGGAGACTCCAAAATAAGGGGATGAATGTCTTAAGGATTGTAGCCGGACGCATTTTGCCGCGGCTATATTGAAGGAAGCCGATTCCTGAAGGAAAACCCGCTCCCGCTTGGCGCCCGCTCGGCCCGGCGAGTCGGGGTTTTCCGCTCCGCCGCCATGATGGACGCTCCACAACTCTTCGACGACGCGCCGCCGGAAAACGGGCCGGTGCTCCCGCAGCCGCCCGATGAGGCGCTGCGCGCGCTCGCCGCGCGGCTGCCGCGCACGGTGCGGCTCGGCACCTCCACGTGGAACTTTCCCGGTTGGCGCGGCATCGTCTGGAGCCGCGGGAGCGCCCTTGAGCACCTCGCCTCGGAGGGGCTCCCCGCCTACAGCGCCTCGCCCATCCTCCGCACCGTCGGGCTCGACCGGAACTTCTACCGGGCGCTCTCCGTCGGGGCCTTCGCGCGCTTCGCCGCGCAGGTGCCCGAAGACTTCCGCTTTCTCGTGAAGGCGCCCCGCGAGGTGACCGACCCCTGCACGCGAAACGACCGCGGCGCGGCGACGGGCGTCAATCCGCTGTTCCTCAATCCGCACGCGGCCGTGGAGAAGTTCCTCGGGCCCGCGCGGCTCGGACTCGGCGCCAAGGCCGGTCCGCTCGTCTTTCAGTTTTCGCCCGTGCCGCATCCGGAGCTGCGCACGAACGAGGCGCGCATCGCCCTGACCGAACGGATCGGGGACTTCTTTGAGGCGCTGCGCGCGCCCGCGGACGGACTTCTCCTCGCGGCGGAGTTCCGCAACTACGAGCTTCTCACGCCGCGCATGGTGAAGCGCCTCAAGGCCGCGGGGGTGCGCCCCGTGGTGGGGCTGCACCCGGCGATGCCCGGCATCCGCCGGCAGACCGAGGCGTTGCGCTACTGCGACGCGCCCGAATCGACCGGGGGCGACTGGCGGTTGGCCGGTCCGCTCGTCGTGCGGTGGTCGCTCGCCGCGCACCAGTTCTACGACACGGCGAAGACCGCCTGGGCGCCCTTTGGCGCCGTGCGCGCCGCCGATCCGGCGACCCGCGCCCTCATCGCCTCGCTCATCGCGCGCGCGGCGCGCAGCGGCGTCGAGAGCTACCTCGTCGTCAACAACAAGGCCGAGGGGTGCGCGCCCGTCACGGTGCGCCGCATCGCCGAGATCACGGACCGGATCCTGGAGGAGGACCGGCCCGTCGCGTCCGGGAGAAGCGCGGCCGGAATGCGCTGAGGCGCTACCAGACCGAGAGGAGCGACGCCGTCTCGGGGCGCGGCTCCGGGCTTTTGCCCATTTCGCCGCAGAGCACGAACCCGAGCAGGCGTTCGGTCTTCGGGTCGAAGAGCCCTTCGGGGTCGGCGATCTCGCGCGTCGTGAGCGTCATCGCGCCGACGCCCTCGGCCCAGAGGACGTTGAGGAAGTTCGTGAGGGCGCCGCCCGCGGTCATCAGGTTCTCCATGTCCATGAAGCGCGGCCAGTCGGCCTGGGGCTTCGGGCCGATGAGGACGATGCAGCAGGCGCCCTTCAGGGCCTTGCTTCGGGCGCGCTCGCGCATCGTCTGGTCGGCGTCCGCGGGGAGCGCCTTCTCAAAGACGTCGGCGAGCTTTTCGCGGGAGACCACCTTCACGAAGCGCACCGGGTAGGCCGGGTTGTGCGAGGGGGCCGAGCGGGCGGCGCGCACGGCCGCCTCGAGGACTTCGTCGGAGGGCGCGGCGGAGAGCTGCGCCTTCGGGCGCACGGAGCGGCGCTCCGCGATCAGACGGGCGAATTCAGGATTCTGCATGACTCTACCTATAAGGATGAGGAGCGGCTCAAATGTCGCGGCGGAAGGTCCTGCGCCGCTCCGGATAGTTGTTGGTGAGTATAGGAAGCGCCCGGGCGGGAGCCCTAGAATCCAATGCAAAGTTCCATCAGCAATTGTTGCCGCGAGGCGCCCGCAGGGGAGCCCGTCCGCGGCGCAATGCCCTTTTTGATGAAGGATCCCGACATGACGCAGCGCCGCATCTGGGACATCACGCCGCCTCTCGGCCGTCTCACGCCCGCCTTCCCCGGCGACACGCCCTTCCAGGTCTGCTGGAGCGAGCGCATCGCGGACGGCGCCGCGGCGAACGTCTCGACGCTCACCTTTTCGCCCCACGTCGGCGCGCACGCCGATGCGCCGCTGCACCTCGACGGGGGAGCGGCGGACGCCGCGTCCCTGCGGCTCGAGACCTTCATCGGGCGCTGCCTCGTCGTGGACCTCTCCGACGAGCAGACGCCAGACCCGATCGGACCGGAGGCGCTCGGCGCCGCCGCCACGCTGCCGCCGCGAATCCTCTTCAAGACCCGCAGGCACCACCCCCGGCAGTGGACGCCGGAGTTCCGCGCCCTGAAGCCGCAGCTCATCCGCCACCTCGCCACCGAGGGCGTGGGACTGATCGGCGTCGATGCGCCGAGCATCGACCCCGCGGAAAGCGCGCTCCTCGTGGCGCACCGCATCGCGCTCTCAAACCGCATGGCGATCCTCGAGAACCTCGATCTTTCGGGCGTCGAGGCGGGCGAATATGAGCTCATCGCCCTGCCGCTCCCCCTCGAAGGCGTCGAGGCGAGCCCCGTGCGCGCCGTTCTGCGCGCGCTCGTTCCGGGCGGCGCCTGAGCGGAGCAGACGGTATTCTTCTTCACTCCCCCAAACCCTCAACCCCACACACTCCCCCGAGCACATTCATGCCTCATCAGGTCTATGAGCAGCCCGTGCGCATTCACTTCGGTGACTGCGACCCCGCGGGCATCGTCTATCACCCCTCCTACTACAAGATCCTCAACGAACTGCACGAAGACTTCCTGCGCGACGTCGCCGACGTGGGGTTCATCGAAATCAAGAAGTACGGCGTGGGCTTCCCCCTCGTCGGCGTGAGGACGGACTTCGTCGCGCCCTCGCGTCCGGGCGACGTGCTCGAGGGCCGCGTCTGGCTCGAGAAGCTCGGAGCCTCCTCGGTGCGCTTCGCGCTCACGCTCTCCAAGGACGGGGAGCTGCGCGTGAAGTGCGCGCAGACGATGGTCTGCGTCAGGCTTGACCACGAGGGAAACTTCGTGAAGAGCGATATTCCGGAGCAAATCCGCCGGGCCTTCTCGGCCTACCTCGTCGAGCCCGGCGACCCGCTTCTCGAATTCCGCGGCTGAGGCCTCAGGCGAGTTCAAGCAGCTCCGGGCGCCCCGGCCAGAGGCTCCGGAGCACGGCCTCGCGCGCCGGATTCGCGCCCGTCGCGTAGAAGACGGTCGGGTCGGCGGCGGCGGGCGCTTCGCGCGAGAGAAGGTCGAGGAAGGCGAGCCGGCGCTCGAGCTGCTCGGCCACCGCGGGCGCGGGGTCGATGAGGTGCGCTCCCGGCGCACGGCGCGCGATCGCCGGTGCGAGGAACGGGTAGTGCGTGCAGCCGAGCACGATCTCGTCGGCGCCCGCGCGGACCATCGGGTCCACGTAGAGGGCGAGCAGACGCTCGACCTCGGGCGAGCCGAAATCGCCGCGCTCTACGCACTCCATGAGCCCGGGGCAGGGCTGGTCGATCACGTGGATCGGCATCGGGCGCGAGACCTGCGCCCAGTCGAGGGCGCGCTCCTTCACGCGCGCGTACTTTTCGCTCGCGATCGTGCGCGAGGTGGCGAGCACCCCGATCGTGCCGCTGCGGGTGTGGCGCACGGCGGGAAAGACCGCCGGCTCGATGCCGATGATCGGCATCGGGAGGAGCGCCCGGAAGCGCCGCACGCCCACGGCCGTCGCCGTGTTGCACGCGAAGACGAGGGCCTTGACGCGCTGGGCGACGAGAAAGCTGATGATGCGGCCGAGCCGCTCGAGGATGTACGCCTCGTCGCGGTCGCCGTAAGGCGCATAGGCGCAGTCGGCGGCGAAGACGATGCGCTCGGCGGGCAGCCTCGCGCGCACCGCGCGCGCGACCGACAGACCGCCGAACCCCGAGTCGAGGATGCCGATGGGAAGGTCGGAGGGCATGGTGGGGGGCGCCTTTCAGTCAGTGTTTGGCGGCTTCGGCGCGGATGCGCTTTGCCTCGGTGATGAGGATGCCCGCGACGATGAGCGCGCCGCCCGTGACGCCCCAGAACCCGAGCCGTTCGCCGGCGAACCACCCGATCAGGGCGGCGAAGACGCTCTCGAGCGCGAAGATCACCGCGGCCTGTGCGGGCGGCACGAACTTCTGCCCCCAGGCGAGGAGGAGCTGCGCGCAGCAGAGGATGACGGCGAGCCAGCCGACGGAGAGAACGAGTTCGGGGGTGAACGTCGTGGGCTCGAGCGGCAGCCCCGCGGCGTGCGCGAGAAGCGTCCCCGCACCGGCGAAGAGCGTGACGAAGAGGATCTGCACGAAGGCGATCTCGCGCGCTCGGCAGTAGGGCGCGAAGCGCCCCATCAGGATGATCTCGAAGGCGGAGAGGAAGGCCGAGGCGATCGTCGCCCACTCGCCCCAGCTGCTCCGGAAGGAGAGCGAGAACGGGTCGGCGAGGAGCGCGAGCCCGGCGAAGGCCGTGAGCGCGCCGGCGAAGGCGAAGCCGTCGGGGCGGCGTCCGGCCATCGCCCAGAAGAGGAAGGGCGTGATCGGCACGTAGAGCGCCGTGAGAAACCCCGACGTGGACGAGAGGATCGTCATCAGCCCGGCGTGGTTGAGGAGGTAGGACGCATAGATCACCGTCGCGCAGACGGCGCCCATGCGCCACGTCCGGGCCGGGATCCGCAGCACCTGTCCGCGCAGGAGCGCGAGCACGAGGAGCGTCCCCGCGCCGAAGCGCAGGAAGACGAGCGTGAAGGGATCGGTCGAATGAAGCGCCTCTGCGACCGTGATGAAGGAGCTCCCCCAGAAGGCCGTGGCGGCGACGAGGGCGAGGAAGGGAAGCGCCGAGCGGGTGCGCTCGAGAAGCATGGGCTGCGTCACGAAGGCCGTTCCTTGGGTGCTTCGCTTCAGCGGGCAAGCGTCGCCCAGAGCGCCTCGTCGACGCCGCAGGTGACGGTGCCGTCCGCCCAGACGATCACGGGGCGCTTGATGAGGAGCGGCGAGGAGAGCATGAGCGTGCGCAGCATCGCGGGATTGACCTTCGCGGCGGCGCGCAGATCCGCGTCGAGTTTGCGCCAGGTCTGCCCGGCCGTGTTGGCGAGCTTTTCGGCGGGAACAAACTTGAGCCACCCGTCGAGGAGCGCCTCCGAGGGCGCCTCGGTGCGGAAGTTGTGGAACGTGAACTCCACGCCTTCGGCGCGCGCCCAGGCGAGCGCCTTCTTCACCGACCCGCAGGTCGGAATGCCGTAGATTTCGATCATTTCCTTCTCTCCAGAAGCATGAATCGGGGAGGCGCCGTGCCGCTCCTCCCCGGAAGAAGTTCCGCCCGAAGCGCGCTCAGGCGGTCGCGCGCCCGAGGCGGTCGTCCACCGCCGCCCATTCAGGGGCGTCGGAGGGCCGCGCGATCAGGATGCGGTCGGCGCCCGCGGCGTCGAGCTCATGGAGCGCTTCGTAGAGAAACGCTCCGTAGGCGGAGACGTCTTCGGGTGCGGCGACGAAGCGCTTGACGGCGGGAAGCGCCGCGCGCAGCACCTCAGGCGCCATCACGGCGAGCGCGAGCCCTTCGGCAGAGAGTTCGCGCGCCCGTTCGGCGAGGGCTTCGGGCGCCACGAGCTCCGCCTTGGTGCGCGGCGCGTAGTGGCTCTTGAGCCGCCCCGAGGCGCGCGGAGCGTCCGCGCCCGCATCGGGCACGGGGCGCCCGAGCGTCTCCTCGAGCATGGCGCGGGTGACGACGCCGTGACGCAGGATCTCGGGCCGCGCGCCCGAGAGGTTCACCATCGTGGATTCGATGCCGAATTCGCACGGGCCTCCGTCGAGGATGAGGTCGAGCTTGCCCGAGGGCTTCTCGCCGAGGTCTTCGCGCACGTGCCGCGCGCACGACGGACTGATGCGTCCGAAGGAGTTGCACGAGGGGGCGGTGAGTCCGCGGTGCGTCGGGCCCGAGAAGGCCGAGATGAGCGCGTGCGCCCAGGGGTGCGAGGGGCAGCGCAGCGCCACCGTGTCCTGCCCGCCCGTCACCCAGAGGCCGCAG
This sequence comes from Sutterella sp., assembly GCF_052272535.1. Taxonomy (NCBI): domain Bacteria; kingdom Pseudomonadati; phylum Pseudomonadota; class Betaproteobacteria; order Burkholderiales; family Sutterellaceae; genus Sutterella; species Sutterella sp. The sequence continues at coordinate 14,188 of NZ_DAVZJY010000009.1, forward strand.
CGCGGCTTCTTCTTGAGGACGATCGTCAGCGGCCCGGGCCAGTAGCGCCGGGCGAGGAGCTCGGCTTCGGGCGTCGACTCCGCCCACCAGGCGATGTCCTCAGGGCCCGCGACGTGCACGATGAGCGGGTGGTTGCGCGGCCGTCCCTTGGCGTCGTAGGTGGCGTTCACCGCCGACTCCTGGTCGGCGTCGGCGGCGAGCCCGTAGACCGTTTCGGTCGGCATGGCGACGAGTCCGCCCGCTTCGAGCACGCGCACGGCGCGCTCGATCTCGACCGGATCGACCGGCGGCGTGAGGTTCTTCGTCATTGCGTGAGCTCTTCGGCGAAGGGAAGATCGAGGATGCGGGCCGCTTCGTGAGCCCGTTCGAGGGCTTCGGCCTGCGTGGCCCCCAGCACCGTCACGTGGCCCATCTTGCGGGCGCGGCGCGCCTCGGCCTTGCCGTAGAGGTGGAGCTTCACGCCCGGGAGCGCGAGCAGCTTCTCCCAGGAGGGCGTCACGTGAGCGTCCTTCTCGTCGAACCAGAGGTCGCCGAGGAGGTTGAGCATCACGGCCGGGGCGATCTGCGTGGTGTCGCCCAAGGGGAGCCCCGCCATCGCGCGCACCTGCTCCTCGTACTGGGAGGTGGCGCACGCCTCGATCGTCGCGTGGCCGGAGTTGTGGGGGCGGGGCGCGAGTTCATTTGCGAGCACCGTGCCGTCCTCGAGGACGAAGAGCTCGACGCAGAGCACGCCCACGTAGTGCAGGTGGTCGGCGATGCTGCGGGCGAACGCCTGCGCCTTTTCGGCGAGCGCGGCGTCGATGCGCGCGGGCATCACGGTGTAGGCGAGGATGCCGTTCCGGTGGTGGTTCTCGCAGACCGGGAAGACGCGGCTCTCGCCCTGCGGATTGCGGCAGATGATCACCGACACTTCGGTCTTGAGCGCGAGGCGCTTCTCAAGGACGCAGTCCGTGCGGCCGAACTTCTCCCAGGCAGCGAGCGCTTCGGCGCGGTCGGCGACGCGCGCCTGGCCCTTGCCGTCGTAGCCGAGCCGGGCGGTCTTCAGGATGCCGGGGAAGAGGTCCTCGGAGAGCGCCTCGACGTCGGCGGCGGTGCGCACGGCGCGGTGCGGGGCCGTCGGCACCCCGGCGCTTTCGATGAAGGCCTTCTCGACGTTGCGGTCCTGCGTGGCGGCGACCGCGTCGGCGTGCGGCGCGGTGACGACGCCCGCCTCGGCGAGGCGCTTCAGGCTCCCGGCCGGGACGTTCTCAAACTCCGTCGTCACGGCGGCGACGCGGCGGGCGAGCTCGTCGAGGCCGTCGGCGGCGTCGTAGGCCGCGGCGATCTGCGCCGAGGAGACTTCGCCCGCGGGCGAAGGCGCATGGGGTTCGAGCACGACGACGTGGTAGCCCATGCGGGCGGCCGCTTCGGAGAACATGCGTCCGAGCTGGCCGCCGCCCAAGAGGCCGAGCGTCGCGCCCGGCAGAAGCGTGCGGGGAGTGGTCATCTTCAGAAGTCTCCTTCAGGGAATCAGGCGAGCGTCTCGAGGGGCAGCGTCATCGCGCGGGCCTTGGCGTTCTGCGCGATGCGGAAGTCCGCGAGGCGGCGCAAGAGACCGGCGTCCGTGAGCGCGAGAATCTGGCAGGCGTAGAGCGCGGCGTTGGCGGCGCCGGCCTCGCCGATCGCGAAGGTCGCGACCGGAACGCCCTTGGGCATCTGCACGATCGAGTGGAGGCTGTCCACGCCGCGCAGATACTTCGAAGGCACGGGCACGCCGCACACGGGGAGCGTGCACTTGGCGGCGAGCATGCCGGGAAGGTGCGCCGCACCGCCTGCGCCCGCAATGATCACGCGGATGCCGCGTTCGGCCGCCTTCTCGGCGTACTCGAACATTTCATCGGGCATGCGGTGCGCGCTCACGACGCGCGCTTCGAAGGGGACGCCGAAGTCCTTGAGCATCTGGGCGGCGTTCTTCATCACCTCCCAGTCGGAGTTGCTGCCCATCAGAATGCCGACGAGGGGAGTCTGGGTGCTCTGATCCATGGTGTTCATTTGGAGAAAAAACGGTTCTCTGGAAAACGCCCGGCCGCCGGACTCCGGTGAGGGAGAGCGGCGGCCGCGGGTGTCGGATTGTAGGAGCCGGGAGGGTCCGGTTACGGCTCGATGTCCGTGCCGGTCAGACGGCGAAGCGCCTCGCGGTACTTGTCGGCCGTCTTCTCGATCACCTCGGCGGGAATCTTCGGAGCGGGCGGACGCTTGTTCCAGGGCTGGGTTTCAAGCCAGTCGCGGATGTACTGCTTGTCGAAGCTCTTCGGGGACGTGCCGACCTCGTAGGAGTCGGCCGGCCAGAAGCGGCTCGAATCGGGCGTGAGGACTTCGTCCATCAGGAGGACGTTGCCGTTCTCGTCAAGGCCGAACTCGAACTTCGTGTCGGCGATGATGATGCCCTTCGTGAGGGCGTACTCGGAGGCGCGCTTGTAGAGCTCGAGGGTGGCGTTCTTGATCGTGCTCGCGACCTTCTCGCCGTACATCTCAACGACGCGGTCGTAGGAGATGTTTTCGTCGTGCGTGCCGAGCTCGGCCTTGGCGGCCGGGGTGAAGATCGGCTCGGGGAGCTTTTCGGCCTGGCGCAGGCCCGCCGGGAGCTTGATGCCGCAGACTTCGCCGGTCGCCTGGTAGTCCTTCCATCCGCCGCCGATGATGTAGCCGCGCGCGACGCACTCGATGAGGATCGGCTTGAGGCGCTTGCAGACGACGGCGCGGCCGTCGACCTGGGGTATCTCCTCGGGCTTGACGACCGTCTTCGGATCGATGCCGGTGAGGTGGTTCGGAATCACGTCCTTGAGCTTTTCGAACCAGAAGTTCGTGAGCGCGGTGAGGACCTTGCCCTTGCCGGGGATCGGGTCGCCGAGGATCACGTCGAAGGCCGAGATGCGGTCGCTCGCGACCTGCAGAAGCTTGTCGGAGCCCACTTCGTAGCAGTCGCGGACCTTGCCGCTGTAGATCTGCTTGAGGGACGGAATGTTCGTCTTGGAAAGACCGGGCATTGGAAATTGCCTCCCCTGAAGGGTGAAAGAAAAAAGGTCGTCGAAACGATGATTTTAAGGGTGCCGCGGGCGGCCCGCTCCCGGCGGGCCGGTGAAACCACCCAACGCGGTTTGCGCTCGCTCAGCCCGCAAGAAGGCGCCAGAGCGCGGGCAGGGCGATGAAGGCCCAGGCGACGCCGCCCATGATGAGGGCGAAGAGCACGGCGGCGCTGCCCATGTCCTTCGCGCGCCCCGCGAGCGGATGGATCTCCATGCCGATGCGGTCCACCACCGCCTCGACGGCGGAGTTGAGGATCTCGACCAGCAGCAGGAAGAGCACCGAATTGATGAGGATCACCTTCTCGAGGAGCGTCACGGGCAGCAGCAGCGCCACGGGAATGAGGACGAGGGCGAGCAGGCACTCCTCGCGGAAGGCCGCTTCGTGCGTGAAGCCCGCGCGGATGCCCTGCCAGGAGTAGCGCGTGGCGTTGAGGAGGCGCCGCAGCCCCTTCTTGCCCTTGAGCGCCTCGGCGGAGGATGGGTTCTTCTCAGTCATGAAGATTGCAGCCGGAGAGTGACGAAAAGGCGCGCCCCCGGGAAGCGTTGGAGAGCTTCCGAAGTGCGCGCCTGGGCATTTATCTTGCGAACGGGGCGGATCAGATCACGTTCTGGCGCAGCGTGCCGTCGGCGTACTTCGCCGCGATCTTCTCGAGCGCAATGGGCTTGATCTTCGCGCCCTGACCTTCGCAGCCGAAGGCGAGGTAGCGCGAGCGGCAGAGCTCCTTGGCGGCGTTGCGGGCGGCCTTGAGGTAGCCGCGCGGATCAAAGGCGGAGGGATTTTCGACGAGGTAGCGGCGCATCGCGGCCGTCATCGCCAGGCGAATGTCGGTGTCGATGTTCACCTTGCGCACGCCGTGCTGAATGGCCTTCTGAATCTCCTCGACGGGCACGCCGTAGGTTTCGCGCATGTCGCCGCCGAACTCGCGGATCTCGGCGAGGTACTCCTGCGGCACGGACGAGGAGCCGTGCATCACGAGGTGGGTGTTGGGCAGACGGGCGTGGATCTCCTTCACGCGGTCGATCGAGAGGATCTCGCCGGTGGGGCGGCGCGTGAACTTGTAGGCGCCGTGCGAGGTGCCGATCGCGATCGCGAGGGCGTCGATCTGCGTGATGCGCGCAAACTCGGCCGCCTGGTCCGGATCCGTGAGGAGCTGGTCGCGGGTCATCGTGGCATCCGTGCCGTGCCCGTCCTCCTTGTCGCCGCGCATCGTCTCGAGCGAGCCGAGGCAGCCGATCTCGCCTTCGACCGAAACGCCGATGCAGTGGGCCATCTCGACCACGCGGCGCGTGACGTCCACGTTGTACTCGTAGGTGGAGATGGTCTTGCCGTCGCTCATGAGCGAGCCGTCCATCATCACCGAGGTGAAGCCCGAGCGGATGGCGCCCTGGCAGACCGCCGGGCTCTGGCCGTGGTCCTGGTGCATGCAGACGGGAACGTCCGGATAGGCTTCAACGGCCGCCTCGATCAGGTGGCGCAGAAACGACTCGCCGGCGTACTTGCGCGCGCCCGCGGAGGCCTGCATGATCACCGGCGCGCCGACTTCGCTCGCCGCGGCCATGATGGCCTGAACCTGCTCGAGGTTGTTGACGTTGAAGGCGGGAATGCCGTAGCCGTTTTCAGCTGCGTGGTCGAGCAGCTGGCGCATGGAAACAAGAGCCATTGCGTTTCACTCCAAGGATGGAAATGGACGGTCGCGCCCGCGGCTCCGGAGGTCCCGCCGCCCCCGCGTTTGGGCGGGGAGGCGCCTCGACGGAGGCTCCGTGTTGACCGGAGCGGGCGCGCCGCTCAGAGGTTTGAGATGTGCGCATTGTAATGGCCGGGGGCGGTCCCGGTCGAGGCGCTCCGAATGGGGCCCTCAGCCCTGGCGCGTGAGGGTTTTGTCGGCTGCGAGCTGCTTCTTGATCCCGGTGAGGATCGCCTGCGCGAGCTTCTGTTGGTGCGAGGCGTTCTTGAGGAGCTGCTCCTCGGTCGGGTTGGAGATGAACGCCGTCTCGACGAGGATCGAGGGGATGCCCTGGCCCTTCAGCACGGCGAAGCCCGCCTGCTCGACGCGGCCCTTGTGGAGCTTGTTCACGTCGGCGAGCTCCTGGAGCACGGCCGAGCCGAGCCCGAGGCTGTAGCTGATCGTCCAGGACGAGGTCATGTCCACGAGCACGCTCGCCACCTGCTTGTTGACGGTCGTGATGTTCACGCCGCCGATCAGGTCGGATTCGTTCTGGCTCTTCGCGAGCCAGCGGGCCGCCGCGGACGTGGCGCCCTTCTGCGAGAGCGCGAAGACCGAGGAGCCGCGTGCGGTGCTCTTCACCCAGGCGTCGGCGTGGATGCTCACGAGGAGGTGCGCACGCACGCGCCGCGCGATCGCGACGCGCCCGCCGAGGCTCACGAAGTGGTCGGAGTTGCGCGTCATCACCGCCTTCATGCCGGGCTCCTTCCCGATCAGGGCGACAAGGCGCCGCGCGATCTGCAGCACCACCGTCTTCTCCTGGGTCCGGCGGCGCCCGATCGCGCCCGGATCCTCGCCGCCGTGGCCCGGATCAATCACGATCACGACGGTGTCGTCGTCGGACTTCTTCGCGGAGCTCTTGGCGGTCTGCGCGGGCTTGCTCGGGGCGGTCTTCGCCGGGAGGCTGCTTCCGGTCTGGGGCTTCGCGCCGCCCGAAGATGGCGTCGTGAGGCCCGCGAGGACGTCTCCCAGGGGATCGGCCGCAGCACCCGAGTTGATCAGGTCGCCCGCGTCCGAGGTGTCCTCCGAACCCGAAAGGATCCGCCCGATCGCGTCGCGCGGATGCGCCGGGTAGACGTCGAAGACGAGGCGGTACTTGTAGTTCGCGAAGGGCTTGAGCAGAAAGACCTCGGGCTTTACGTCGGTCTTCAAGTCCATTACGAGGCGCAGCACGCCGGGCTTGAACTGCCCGATGCGCATCGCGCCGATGTACGGATCGTCGGGCTTCACGTCGGCGATCAGGCGCTTCACGCGCTCGGTGAGCGCGAGTCCTTCGATGTCGATCACGAGCCGGATGGGCGAGCCCGAGCGCAGCATGAAGTGCTTGAACTTGAGCGGAACGTCCGTTTCGATTGTGACGCGCGTGTACTCCTCGGCGGGCCACATGCGCACGTTGACGAGCTTCGCCCCTTCGGCGATCTGCCAGGGGGCGAGCGAAAAGAGCAGCGTGCCGCCCGCGGCGGCGATCAGACGGCGCCGTTCCATGCCTTCCTCAGTCCTTCGAGCACTACTTCGCCGGCGGGGGTGGCGGCCCGCACCTCGATCACGCGCCCGAGCCCTTCGGGCGCGAGCGCGACGATCAGGTCTGCGGGCGGCAGAAACGGTTCGGCGCGCACGCTCCACTCGGTCGCGCAGACGCGCCCCGGCCCGAACTCCTCGGAAAAGCCCGCGTCATCGAACTCCTCGGGCGTCTCGAACCGGTAGAAGTCGAAGTGGTTGAAGACGAACCCGGCAAGCGCGTAGGTCTCGAGGAGCGTGAAGGTCGGGCTCTTCACCGGGCCCGACCAGCCGAGCGCACGGAGCGCCGCACGCACGAGGCTCGTCTTCCCCGCGCCGAGATCTCCTTCGAGGCGCAGAGCGAGCCCCGCGCCGTCGATTTCAGGCTTCGCTTCGGTAAGCGCCCGGGCGAGCGCGCCGCCCATGCGGTCGGTGTCCTCGGGGGAGGGAAGTCGGGCGGTTAGGGGTTCGGTCACGAATCGGCCTCACGGGAGAGCGCGTTGATGGAGGGCGTCCGCTTCGGGCGGGCGCGGAAACTTATCATTCTAAGCGGCCCGCGGGGACGCCCGCACACCGGGAGTGAGGTCCGCCGAGGTCGTCCGGGCCGAACCGCGCGGCGGTGCGGACGGGTGGAGGATTGCGACTGAACGTAACAAAATGTAAATCACTCTTGCCGTTCCGGTTTTTCATCTGCATAATTCACCTCCTCCGATCCCGAGGCTGAGCAAGCTTCGAAGATCGAGAGATGCCGGTGTAGCTCAGCTGGTAGAGCAGCGCATTCGTAATGCGAAGGTCGGGAGTTCAAATCTCTTCTCCGGCACCACGAATTCAAACCCGAATCGTTCAAGGACGATTCGGGTTTTTTGCTGTCCGGGGACCGACGGCCGATGAAGGCCGCCTCAGCTTTGTTTTGTCCCATCCGCCGGTCAATCAAGCCCGGCGCACCGAGCTCCCGCTCCGGCGGGCGGCCGGGGCGGGAGGAGCGGAGGCTACTTCGAGGCGGCGTTGAGCTTCGCCCCGACCGACGAGGAGAGCTTCTCGAGGATGAGGCCGCCCAACGAGGCTTCACTGACGCCCGCGGCGGAGAACTTGCCGTTCTCGTAGCGGATGTTCTCAAGGACGATCGAGCCCGAGAGCTTCCCGGAGTACTTTTCGATCTTCTCGGCGGACTTCTCCCGGCCGGTGAGCGAGGAGATGAGCGAGGCGATGCCGGCGATCTCGCGCACGGCCTTCGTCTGCTTCTCGGCGGGCTGGTCGATTTCGGCCTTCGCCACGACGAGGTGGAGCGGTTCGGTGGTCTCGAGATCCACCCCGGTGAGGGAGGCCTTCCTCCAGCTCATGAGGCCGGCGCCGGAAGCGGTCGTGAGGTCGAGGCCGGTGAGCGAAAGGTCGCCCTTCCAACCGGCGACGGTCTTCTCCTTCACGGTCTTCAGCGAGAGGCGTCCCGTCGAGTCGATGGAGCCGCCCTTCGCGCCCACGCCCGCGTACGCGGTCATGAGGCTCGAGAAGGGCTTGAGTCCGATCTGCGAGCCCTTCACCTCCAGGTCGGCCGCAAGGGGCGAGATCCCGACCTTGCCCGCGGCGGCGAGCGACCCGCCGCCGAGCCCGCTCGTGAGGTTCAGCGTGCCGAGGCTGTCCTTCGCCGAGGAGAGGTTCTTCACGACGACGTTGAGCTTCGGGACTTCGGCCGAGGCGACGGGCCTCACGGATTCGTCGCGCAAGCGCAGCGTACCGTTCGTGACGGAGGCTTCGCCCACCTTCCAGCTCCACGCTGCGCCGGCGCCCTGCGCTTTGGCGCTCTTCGCCGCCTCCGCCTTCTTCCCGTCGCCGGAGGAGGCGCCGCCGAGCTCGGCGAAGTTGAGGCCCTTCTTCGTCATTACGGCGTTCACGAGGGGGCTCGCGACCAAAATGAGCGAAACATCGGCCGAGCGCTTCGCGGTGTCCACGCCGGCGAGCTTCACCGTGACGGTCTTCGCGCTCGCCATCGTGGTCTGTCCTCGGCGCAGAAGCAGGTCGGAGACGGTCGCCGACCCGGAGGCCTTGGCGCTCCCGCCCCCCACGTCCGCCTTGACGTCGAACGCGATCCCCGCGCGCAGGTCCGCGCCGAGGGCCGCCTTCACGTACGGTGCCGCGGCGTTCAACGTGAGCCGCGAGCCGCGGACCGCCGCGGCAACCGCGAGCGGAGCGGGCGCGACCGTGCCCGACGCCTCGACGTGCCCGCCGAGGGCGTCCGCGGCGACCGTGAAGGATCCCGCATGGTTCTTTTCAGACGACAGGTCCTTCACCGTGACGTTGAGGTTCGAGAGCCCCAGCTTCGCCGCGGGGCTCACCGTCGCGTCCGACCAGGAGAGGTCGGCGTTCGTGAGCGAGGCGGAGGCGACGCGCCACGACCAGGCGGCGTCCGGGCCGGAGCTCGAGCCCGAGGCGGGTTCGGCGCTGCCCGACTTGGCCGCCGGGCTCCCCGAGACCGATTCGACCGCCTCGAGGAGATTGATGCCGGACTTCGTCTTCGCCGCGCGGACCTTGAGTCCGGAAACCGTGACGTTCTGCACTACCGCCTTCCTGCCGACGAGGTCCACTTCGCCCACCGTCACGTCCGCTTTCGGGAGCGTGACGAGCGCGGCGCCCTTGTGCGTCACCGAAACATCCGTGAGCGTGGTGCGCCCCGAGAGGAGCATCTTCGCGGGCTTGCCGCCCGTGGGATTGCGGAAGATGAAGTTGAGGTCGCTCGAGAGCTTGGCGCCCGCGACTTTGAGCTTGTCGCCCTGCAGTGCGGGCACGAGGCGCGCGAGCGCGGCGACGTCGAGCGAGGAGATCTTGAGGTTGAGCTGCGCCTCAAGCGTGGTACCGAAGGGCTTCGTCGAACCCGTCGCCTCGATGGGCGAGCCGTTGAGCTTCAGCGAAAGCTCCGGCGTCACGAGACTCTCGCTCGAACTTTCCATCGTCGAGACGAAGGGCAGCTTCACCGTGAGGTTGGTGACCGACTCGTCGATCCCGGTGGCCTTGTCCTGATAGCGCAGGGACGAATTGGTGAGCGAGATGTTGTAGAGCGCGAACTTCGGCAGCCCCGACGAGCCTCCGGAGGCCGACCCCGAGGACTTCGCCCCCGCATCGCCGGAGCCGCCCGTGAGCCGCTCGAAGTCCTTTTTGTTCTTTTCGTTCATGACGGCGTTCACCTGAAGGCCGTCGATCGTGACCTCATCGAGAACCGGAGCGAGCTTGAAGAGCGTCTGCGAAGAGGCGTCGATGCGCAGGAGCGCGAGCTTGAGGAGCGGCTCGGAGCCGGTCTCGGGAATCTCGAGCCCCTTGATCTCATACACCCAGGTCCAGGGATTGAAGGTGACGTCCTTGAGCGTGACGGTGCGGCCGAGCATTTCGGACGCCGTCTTCTCCACGACCGTTCGCGTCGCATAAGGCACGCCGACGTAGCCCGCGGCGGCGTAGAGCGCGACGGCGACTGCGGCGGCGCAGGCGGTGAACTTGAGAACCTTTGCCATGGAAATAACGCCTCCCGTAAGGAGATGAATCAGCTGATTCATCCATTATCGGTTGGCCGGAGCGGAGAGGAATCGAAATTTGACGGGGGGTTTCAATTTCGGACGCTCGTGCGCCCATCGCCCCGGACGCGGTCCGCACTCCCGCAATGCTTGAAGGCGGGGCGCCGGGGAGGCGCAGCGGCCGAGTCGGCGCCACAGATCCTCCATGACGCTAGGGCTATCCCGGATGCCTCCGAAAGTGCTAGGCATTAGGATCTAATAACAAAGAAAAGCATTGCGCAATCAATTTCTTAGAACACAAGCGCAGTGAGGAGAACAACATGACCAAAAAACCGGCCTCGCGCAAGCCCCGTCCTTCAGGGCGAGGTTAGCGAG
>NZ_DAVZJY010000010.1:0-23876 GCF_052272535.1 Sutterella sp.
GGCTGGCTTTAAAGCCAGCCAGTCCGAGATTCTGGGTTGGAACAGCGAGGTTGTTCTTGAGAAGTCAAGAACATCCGTTCTACGACGTTATGTCCTGAACAAGTCAGAATGCGTGCCTGTTCGAGTCAACGACAGCATCAAGACATCGTCTTAAATGCAATAGATCAACAGCCAGTCGGGTTCGATGTGTAACTCTCGAAAACCGGCATAGTTACCCGTCAATGCATGGTCTCGATAACTTTCATCGAGAGGAAACTCTTGGCTCAACAACTCCACAACACGGTGTAATTTCGAAATGTCCTTATTCCGGCGCTTGACACGTTTGAAGTCCTTCCTGAACTTGGAAGTCATAGAGACGGTCAGCATTCTTTTTCAAGCTCCTCAAAAGCCTCGTCAACGGTATACCGCTTGAAATTACCGGTTCTCAACATCTCCTTTGCTTCCTTGATTGCCTCAATCGTTTCCTGATTAGGCACGTTCAAACTAGGTTGGAACGGGAGCTGGCGTTCGCGCAGACACTGCCGCACAAACATGTTGATCGCGGTAGACATGTTCATACCCAAAGACGTGTAGAGCTCTTCGACTTGAGCCTTAATATCCGAATCCATGCGGACGGTGACATTAACACTTGACATTTACTATCCTCGATTAAACTGCACAAGTCATGCAGTACGCTATGTGTGCAGTATACAAATAACGCAATGGTGTTGACAAGCACAATCTTTGTCGTCTCCTCTTTGATTTCTGCCCCTCAACTTCGCCTATTAGAGAAAAGAATTTGGAAATGTAATAGATTTATACTGATTAACCTACTTCCGAATGGGAAGCAGTGGCTGTTTGCGTTCTCTTCCTCCGACTCCGAAATCGAAGTTTCGTGCGATCTCATGAATCCTCAAGGATCTTCCCAAACGTTGTTGATTCTGTTGATTTCGATGATGTCCCTTCTTGCAGCCACGTTCCGACGTGTCCAGTCGCCGCTGCCTGCATGCACAGAATACAGATCCTGCTTTTTAGAGCGTCACTTAGCTCCTTCACCGGTCGAGAGTCTTTGCATCACTTTCTCCTCATCCGAAAGAAAAAACATGCATAAATCCCTAACTGCTCTCGCTGCGGCATCCATTGGCCTCACCTTGGCTGGTTGCTCCAATCCGCCTCCGGTCGTTCAACCCGACCCGCTCATCATCGAACACGAGAAGACGCTTGACCGTGTTCACGTCCGTGACGACTCGATGGAGTTCTATGACGAAAGCCGAGGCGGCGTAGCCGTGCGTCATCACACCGCAGCTCACGTTCTTTGAAACGAGCACTACGAAGCCGACGCCGCCGCTCTCGCCGCCAAGGCTGAAGCCCGACCGAAGAGACTCTCGTGGAGACCTGTGGGTAGAAGCGATGAAATCCGCGCCAACGTGCGCGGGTACAGTACCAGGCGAAACGGATTTAGAAGTGAGAAGGCGGGCAGAAGCCCTTCATGAAGAGTCCTCTCAACGATCGGGGGTGCGCCGCGCGCTTGCCGCACCGCCATAGAGCTGCGGCGCCATGCAAGGGACCGAGCCCGTGCAGTCGTTTGAATACTGCAGGAAGTGGGCGGCCGGGTTTCTCGGCCTCGAGCTCCGGGAGGCTGCCGCAGTCACGAAGGACGGTCAGATCGTCGTTTGAAAACTTCCATGATTTCAATGGAAAAAGCGATCTCAAGGCGTTTCGGACTGTAAGGGTTCCTTAATTTCGCCTCCCTAAACTGCCTCCCAAAATCCCTCGGCCGGAGGGAGCGGCGCGGGTGCCTGACGAGGCGCTTCGAGCGGATCGCGCTCCGGCATTGAGTTGAACGAATCGAAGACCCTCACATCCCCGACGGCGCCAACCATGACCCAACCCATTCTTGAAGTACGCGGTCTCACCTGCGAGCGCGGCGAACGCACGCTCTTCCAAGGGATGTCGTTTGCGGTCGAGGCCGGGTCGCTCGTGCGGATCGCGGGCAGCAACGGCGCGGGCAAAACCACGCTCCTGCGCCTGATGACGGGCCTCATGCGCCCGGTCGAAGGCGAGATCCTCTGGCGTGGCGTGCCGATTCTGAAGGCCGCGCAGGATTTCTGGCGCGAGCTCTGCTACATCGGGCACCGCAACGGCGTGAAGGACGACCTCTCGGTGATCGAGAACGTCCTCATCAACGCGCGCGTGGCGTCCCTCAAGACCGACCGCGGGGCCGCCCGCCGGGCGCTTGCCGCCGTCGGCCTTGCAGACTTCGAGGACGTGCCGGCCGGTCAGCTCTCCCAGGGGCAGCGCCGCCGCGTCGCTCTCGCGCGCCTCTGGCTCTCCGAAGCGGTTCCGCTCTGGGTGCTCGACGAACCCTTCACCGCGCTCGACGTCAAGGCGGTCGCGCGCCTCTCCGACCTCATCAGCGAACACGTCCGCGCGGGCGGCGTCGTGATGCTCGTCACCCACCAGGAGGTCCCGGTGGATCGCGCACAGCTTCACGTGATCGAGCCCGAGAAGTGGGCTCCGCGCCGCCGCAGCACCGTCGAGCGCGCTCTTGCAGACGCCGCGGCTGCCGAAGCCGAGAACGCCGCCAACGCGGCGCCCGTGCGCTGAAGAAGGAGGACGGACCATGTTCAATCTCTTCCTCACGATCCTTCAGCGCGACCTCACGCTCTCGATGCGCCGCAAGTCCGACCTCGCGCAGGTGATCTTCTTCTTCGCCGTCGTGGTGACGCTCGTTCCGCTCGGCGTGGGCGCCGAGACGAACATCCTCCGTTCGATCGCCCCGGGCGTGGTCTGGGTGGCGGCGCTTCTCGCCGCGCTCCTTTCGTTGCCGCGCATGTTCGCGACCGACCACGAGGACGGCACGCTCGAGCAGATGTTGGTCGCCGCTGAACCCCTGCCCGTGATCGTGATCGCCAAGGTCGCGGCCCACTGGCTCGTCACGGGCGTGCCGATGACGATCTTCGCGACGATCTTCGGCGTGATGTTCGACCTCGAGCTCGACGTGACCCTCGTGATGGTGGGGAGCCTCCTTCTCGGCACGCCCGTCCTCTCGCTCGTGGGCGCCGTGGGCGCCGCGCTGACGCTCGGGCTCCGCGCCGGGGGCGTCCTCACGTCGCTTCTCGTCCTTCCGCTCTACATTCCCGTCCTCATCTTCGGCGCCGGCGCCGCGCAGGCCGCTTCGATGAGCCTCTCGCCCACCTCGCACTTCATGATCGTCGGCGGCCTCACGCTCTTCTCGCTCGCCCTCGCGCCCATGGCGGTCGCAGCGGCGCTGCGGATTGCGGAACAGTGACCCCATCAACTAGGAGACAGCAGACAAATGGCTAACGAAGCATCGCTTGAAGGCTTCTACCGCAGGGCGGGCCGCCTCATCCCGTGGCTGATGGGCTCGGCGCTCGTCCTCTTCGTGATCGGCTTCTACCTCGGATTCTTCGTCTGTCCGATCGAGGCGCGGCAGGGGAACTCGTACCGCATCATCTTCATCCACATCCCGGCCGCCTGGCTCTCGATGCTGCTCTATCTGCTCATGGCCGTCGCGAGCATCATCGGGCTTCTCAAGAAGTCCCGCCTCGCCTTCATCCTGGCGCAGGCGATGGCGCCCACGGGCGCCCTGATGGGCTTCATCGCGCTCTTCTCGGGCGCCTTCTGGGGGCGTCCGACCTGGGGCACCTACTGGGTGTGGGACGCGCGCCTCACCTCGATGCTCATCCTCTTCTTCCTCTACCTCGGCTTCATCGCGCTCCACGCCGCGATCGACGACAAGCGCCGCGCCGACCAGGCCGCGTCGGTGATCTCGATCGTGGGCGCCGTGAACGTGCCGATCATCTACTTCTCCGTGCGCTGGTGGAACACGCTCCATCAGGGCGCCTCGATCACCTCGCGGGGCTCGGCCATCGCCGACGTGATGCTCTACACCATCCTCGTCATGCTCGCCGCGGGCACGATCTACGGCGCTGCCGTGGTGCTCTCGCGCGCCCGCACGATGATCCTTGAACGAGAACGCCGCAGCGCCTGGGTTCAGAAGGCCGCTCTGGAGGGCAAGTTATGAGCAACTGGAATTCCTTCGCCGACTTCATCCACATGGGCGGCCACGGCTACTACGTCTGGTGCGCCTACGCCGCCTTCGCCGCCGGGGTGCTCTACGAGCTCTGGCAGCTCGTCAGCCGCCGCCGCGCGATCTGCCGCCGCATCATGCGTGAGGCGCGCGCCGCCGAAATGACGCTTGAGCATTAGTCCCGCCCCCTCAGGAGACCCCCATGAATTCGAAAACCAAGAAGCTCGCACTCCTCGGCGCCGCCGTGGTCGTGCTCGGCGCAGGCATTTTCCTCGCGCTGCAGGCGTTCAACGAAAACCTCGTCTTCTTCTTCTCGCCCACGCAGGTCGCGGCGCAGGAGGCTCCGGTCGGGCGCACCTTCCGTCTGGGCGGCGTCGTCGAAGGCGGCTCGGTCGCCCGGGAAAAGGACGGCGTCACGGTGCGCTTCAAGATCACCGACACCGCCAAGAGCGTGAACGTGCAGTACACGGGCATCCTTCCGGACCTCTTCGCCGAGAACCAGGGCGTGGTCGCGCAGGGCAAGTTGAACGAAGAGGGCGTCTTCGTCGCCTCCGAAGTCCTCGCCAAGCACGACGAGAACTACATGCCGCCCGAGGCCGCCAAAGCGCTCGAAGACGCGCACAAGGCGGGCGTCGCCAAGGCCCACGAGCAGACCGCGCAGATCGACAAGGCGGCGCACGACGCCGCGGTCGCGCGCGGCGAGCCCAAGCCCGCCGACCACCCGTAAGGAATTCAACTGCGGCCGCCCTTAGGCCGTGCCTGCGGACCCCGCCCCCTCAGAAGAAGGCGCGCCCTCGGAAGCGCCCGGGAGGAACGGCGGGGAAACCGGCCGGGCGGGAGGCGGGCCGCGGGAGAAGGATCCGGCAGGAGAGACCCAAAGGAAGCGGCGCGCCCCGATGCGGCCGGCAGCAGCCGGTCCTCGGGGCCCGATGCGTGAAGAGACCTCCCGACCGGACCGACAGTCCCGGAGAAGCTCCAGAAAAAGAAAGGAGCTCGTGAACCGGTTTTTCAATCAACGGAGAATACAAAGTGATTCCTGAGATCGGACACTTCGCATTGATCCTGTGCCTCGCACTCAGCATCGTTCAGGGCGTTCTGCCCCTGATCGGTGCGGCGCGCGGCAACGGCGCGCTCATGGCCGTCGCCCGTCCGGCCGCGGCCGCCAACGCGCTCTTCGGGACGATCGCCTTCGGGTGCCTCGCCTATTCGTTCTACATCTCGGACTTCACCGTCCTCAACGTGGCGAACAACTCCAATTCGCTGCTGCCCTGGTACTACAAGGTGGCCGCGTCCTGGGGCTCGCACGAGGGCTCGATCCTCTTCTGGACGGTGACGCTCGCCTGGTGGGGCGCCGCGGTCGCCTTCTCGGCGCGCCGCCTTCCCGAAGACATGGTCGCGCGCGTCACGGGCGTACTGGGGCTCGTGGGCATGGGGTTCCTCCTCTTCATGCTCTTCACCTCGAACCCGTTCCTGCGCATCTTTCCGGCGCCCGCCGAAGGCGCGGACCTCAATCCGCTGCTGCAAGACCCGGGCATGGTCTTCCATCCGCCGCTTCTCTACCTCGGCTACGTGGGCTTCTCCGTTCCCTTCGCCTTCGCGATCGCCGCGCTCCTCTCCGGGCGCCTCGACGCGGCCTGGGCGCGCTGGATGCGCCCCTGGACCACGGCCGCCTGGATCCTCCTCACGCTCGGCATCGCGCTCGGCTCCTACTGGGCCTACTACGAGCTCGGCTGGGGCGGCTGGTGGTTCTGGGATCCGGTTGAGAACTCCTCCTTCATGCCCTGGCTCACGGGCACGGCCCTGATCCATTCGCTCGCCGTGACGGAAAAGCGCGGGTGCTTCCGCATCTGGACGGTGCTCCTGGCGATCCTCACGTTCTCGCTCTCGCTCCTCGGCACCTTCCTCGTCCGCTCGGGCGTGCTCACCTCGGTGCACGCCTTCGCGACCGACCCCGAGCGCGGCCTCTTCATCCTCGCCTTCCTCATCATCGTGATCGGGCTCTCGTTCCTGCTCTTCGCCTGGCGCGCGCCGAGCGTGGGGCTGGGCGGCAACTTCGCGATGATCTCGCGCGAGTCGATGCTCCTCGTCAACAACGTGCTCCTCGTGGTCGCGATGGGCGCGGTGCTCCTCGGGACCCTCTATCCGCTCTTCCTCGACGCCCTGAACGCCGGGAAGATCTCGGTCGGCCCCCCGTACTTCGACGCCGTCTTCGGGCCCCTGATGCTCCCGATGGTGTTCCTCATGGCCGTGGGTCCGCTCGCGCGCTGGAAGGACGCCGAACCCGTCGCCCTCGCGAAGCGCCTCGCCTGGTGCTTCGTCGCGGCGCTCGTGCTCGGCGCGGCGATCCCCTTCGTGATGGGGCGTTGGAGCACCTGGGTCTTCACGGGGTGCGCGCTCGCGCTCTTCGTGATCTTCGGCGGCCTTGAGGACCTCCGTGGGGCGTTGCGGTTCGCTCCGGCGGGCACGGGCTTCTTCGGGCGCCTCGCGCGCCAACCCCGCGCCTGGTGGGGGATGCTCATCGCGCACTTCGGCGTCGCCGTCTTCATCATCGGCGTGGCACTCGTCAAGGGCTACCAGGCCGAGCGCGACGTGCGCATGTTCGAGGGCGACACGGTTTCGGTCGCTGGCTACGTCTTCACCTTCAACGGCGTCTCGAGCGCCCGCGGCGCGAACTTCACCGCCGACCGGGGCGACTTCACGCTGACGAAGGACGGCGTCGAGCTCCAGCACCTCTATCCGGAAAAGCGCAAGTACTTCAGCTCCAACTCGATGCCGATGACCGAGGCGGCGATCCGCCACTCGATCACGGGCGACGTCTACGTGAGCCTCGGCGTGCCGAGCTCGGACGGCGGCTGGGTCGTGCGCGTCTACTCCAAGCCCTTCGTCACGTGGATCTGGTTCGGCTGCATCATCATGAGCGTGGGCGGCCTGATCGCCGCGTCGGACCGCCGCTACCGGCGCCGCCGCGATGACGCGAAGAAGGCTGCGGCCGCCGCTCCTGAGGCGGCCTGAACGAACGGGAGACATTGAAAATGATGAAAGCCAAGTTCCTCATTCCCTTCGCGATCTTCATCGTGCTCGCAGGCTTCCTCTTCAAGGGGCTCTACCTCGACCCGCGGGCGCTCCCGTCGGTGCTGATCAACAAGCCCCTGCCGGCGATGGAGATGCCCACGCTCTTTGACCCTTCGGTGAAGTTCAACGCCGAAGAGATGAAGGGCCGCGTCTGGATGCTCAACGTCTGGGCCTCCTGGTGCCTGCCCTGCAAGGAGGAGCACCCGTACCTGGTCGGCCTCAAGCGCACGGGCCTCAAGACCCCGATCGTCGGGTTCCTCTACAAGGACAGCGTCGGCGCGGGCCGCCAGGTGCTCGAAGACACGGGCAACCCCTACGACGTCGTGGTCTTCGAGGAGAAGAACAAGATCGGCATCGATCTCGGCGTCACGGGCGTGCCCGAGACCTTCATCATCGACAAGAAGGGCGTGATCCGCGGCAAGGTGAGCTATCCGATTTTGGACGAGCTCTGGACGAAGCAGGTGAAGCCCCTGATCGAACAGCTGGAGGCCGAAAAATGAAGCTCTCGCGCATTCTGACGCCCGCCCTCTGCGCGCTCCTTCTCGCCGGTCCCGTCCTTGACGAGGCCGCCCAAGCCCGCGAGGCGGCCCCCACGGCCTTCGACCCGGTCGCGCACAAGCGCGTGGTCGAGGTCTCCGAGCAGCTGCGCTGCCTCGTCTGCCAGAACCAGTCGATCGCGGATTCGAACGCCGAGCTCGCCGTCGATCTGCGCAACCAGGTGATCGAGCAGGTGAAGGCCGGCAAGACCAACCAGGAGATCGTGGACTACATGGTCGAGCGCTACGGCGACTTCGTGCTCTACAAGCCGCCCTTCAAGCTCTCGACGGCGATCCTCTGGCTCGGGCCCGTCTGCCTCTTCCTCGTAGGGCTCGCGGCCTTCTACATCAATCTGCGCCGCCGCAAGCGCCTCGTGAACGAAGCGACGAAGCCCCTCTCCGCCCAGGAGAAGGCGCTCGCCGACGAGCTCCTGAGCGGCCGCAAGGAGTAGGGAAGTGACGACATTCATCATTCTCTGCGCTCTGATGGCCCTCGCGGCCGCGGCGGCCGTCTGCGTGCCACTCTGGATCGGCGGACGCACGAAGGGCGATGCGGACCGGCGCGCCCAGGTGCTCGCCATTCTGCGCCAGCAGGCCGCCGACCTTGACGCGGACCGCACCGCGGGCCGCATCGACAAGGACGAGTACGAAGAAAGCCGCCTCGAACTCGAGCGGCGCGTGCTCGAAGAGACGAAGCACGACGAAGAGGAGCGCTCCGGGAAGAGCTCCCGCATGCCCCGCATCGTCGCTCTCATCCTCGCCGTCGTGATTCCGTGCTCGGCCGCGCTCGGCTACTACGCGCTCGGGCGCATCACCGCGATGGACCCGAACTTCATCGCGATGATGGAGGCACAGCAGGCGAGCTCGCGCGGCCACAGCCAGCGCGACATGCAGAAGATGCTCGACGATCTGAAGGCGAAGCTCGCCGAGGATCCGCGCAACGCCAACGGGTGGTTCCTACTCGCGCGCACCGCCGCGTCGATGAACCGCTTCGACGAGGCGGTCGAGGCGTTCCAGAAGTTGAACGCCCTCGTGCCGAACAACGCCGACATCATCGCCGACATGGCCGACATGATGGCCGCCGCCAACGGCAAGGTGATCACGCCCGACATCGAGAAGCTCCTCAAGAAGGCGCTCGTGCTCGATCCGACTCAGTGGAAGGCGCTCGCGCTCCTCGCGATCAACGCCTGGGACCGCCAGCACTACGCTCAGGCGGCGGAATACTGGGAGCGGCTCCTCGCGAACGTCCCGGCGGACTTCCCCGACCGCGACCAGATCCAGGCGAACATCCATGAGGCGAAGCGCCTCGGCGGCGTGAACGACAACATCTCCGCCGTGTCGCCCACGGCGCGCGAAGCGGCCGCGGCCGAATCGCAGCCCGCGCCCACTGCGCCCGCTGCGGCTCCGGCCACCCCCGCGACCTCGGCTCCGCCCACGGCTTCGCCCGCGGATCTGAAGGCCGTGGCGGGCACGGTCGAGCTCGATGAGGGCCTGAAGGGCCTGGTGAAGCCCGACGACGTGGTCTTCATTTACGCGCGCCCCGCCTCGGGCAGCCGCATGCCCGTCGCCTTCACCAAGGTGACGGTGAAGGAGCTCCCCTACAAATTCGAGCTCAACGAGACCATGCGCATGGCGATGGGGGTCGAGACGCTCTCGAGCGTCAAGTCCGTGATCGTCGGCGCGCGCATCTCGAAGACCGGGAACTTCATGCCGCAGGCGGGCGACCTCGAAGGCGAGACCGCCGCTCCCGTCGCGGTCGGCGAGCGCGGACTCGTCGTGAGGATCTCGACCGAGCGGAAGTAGTCCGCCCGTCTTCAAAGGACGCTCACGCCTCTCAAGCCCGGAAGGCCCTTCAACGGTCTTCCGGGCTTTTCGCAGCTCCGCGGTCGGCGCTCTTGGAGCGCTCGTTTCCCCAACCGCAGCAGCGCTGAAAAACATGTGCGCGGCGCAGGCGCTCCGCATACGAAAAGAGCCGCATCAAGCGGCTCTTTTCACGTGACGGAATGGTTCGGCCGGCTCCTGCGCGCAGGCTATTTGCCGGTCGTCGAATCCATCAGATTCACGCCCATGATGTTGCGGTGCTTGGGTCGCCCAATTCGCGCTCGGCGTCGAAGCAGTTGCCCTCGATCTGCGCGAAGCCGCCCACGAAGGCGTCGAGCTCCCGGCCGATGAGGCTCATCGTGTCGGCGATGTGCCGGGAGCTGCGCGTCCCGACGATCGCCGCGGCGACGTGCGGAAGTCCGAGGACGTAGAGCGTCGCGAGCGCAGCGATCGAGAGTCCCGTCCCGGCCTTCATCGCGGCGAGCCGTCCGAGCAGCTCCTGGTAGCCCTCCGAGCCGAGCGTGTCGTCGATCACGAGAAGGTACTTCACGAGCGAGTGGTTTTCGAGGTGGTCGATCTCGGGGTGAGGGCGGCCGAGCCACTTCTCCGAAAGGAAGCCACCGGCCACCGTGCCGTAGCAGAATGGCTTGATCTGGATCGAGATCGAAGGCGCCGGCGGCCGAAGAGAGGCCCGCCGGAGCCCGTCAGGCCCTCCTTCGGGCGGAATGAGGCTTTTGGCTTTTGCCCAATTGCGGTGCGGCGTGCTATGGTTCGATCCATGGTGGTGCGTTGAAGGAACGTCTGATGTTCCTTCTCCGCATCAAAGAGAAGATTTTCCGCACCGAGAGGGAGCCGTGATGAAAGCCTGTGCCGCAACCGAACGCCGCCGCGTCCTGTGGGACGCCGCGTCTGCGCACGTGCCCCGGGTCTGCGAATCCGCCTTCAGCTCCTCGCGCTCTACGACCGCTTCCGCCTCCACAACAGAGACGGAAGCACGACGCCGTCTGGAAAATCCCCACGGGTGAACCCCGAGGCGCAGCGCTCATGGAATGAGCGGCGCGCGCCTTGATGAAAGCCCGGCGAAATCAGATTCAACGACAAGGGAGTTCCGGAAGACGGCGCTCCCTTTCTTTTTTCCGCGGTCCCTCCCGAAGGCGCCGCACGAGGCAAACGCGAAGGAGACTTCATCGAAAAAGAACGGCACGGTCCCTGCTTTGAACCCCTGCAGAGCAGCGGAGGCGCCGCCAGAAGAACAGCGAACGGAAGCCCCAGACACTCAACAGTCATTCAACCGCGGCGCCGCCCTCCCGAGGGACCGGCGGCGCAGACAGGATTCTTCGGGAGACACCCAAAATGGACCTCATCAAAAACTTCAAGATCCACATCCTCGCACTCATCATCGTCGTCATCGCCGAGGCGATCGGCATCCTCAAGTTCGGCCTCGTTGTGCTGCTGCCGCTCCTCTACGCGCTCGTGCTCGGCGCGATCATGAGCTTCCCGCGGTGGAACTTCATCAAGCTCCCCGAAATGGAGCGCGCGGGCAAGATGCTCTCGATCGGCGTGCTCATCCTCATCACGAAGATCGGCCTCGACATCGGTCCGAACATCCACATGATCATGCAGTCCGGCCTCGCGCTCTTCATGCAGGAGTTCGGGCACTTCTTCGGTACGCTGATCTTTGGTCTGCCCGTGGCGCTTCTCCTCGGCATGAAGCGCGAGGCGATCGGCGCGTGCTACTCGATCGACCGCGAGGCGAACGTCGCGATCATCGCCGAGCGCTTCGGGCTCTCCTCGCCCGAGGGCCGCGGCGTGATGGGCATGTACGTCTGCGGCACGGTCTTCGGCGCCCTCTGGGTGTCGATCCTCGCGGGCGTGATCGCGCAGCTCGGCATCTTCCATCCGCATTCGCTCGCGATGGGCGCGGGCATCGGCAGCGCCTCGATGATGGCCGCCTCGATGAGCTCGATCATCGCCGTGCATCCCGAGTGGGAGGAGACGGTGCGCGCCTACGCCGCCGCGGCGAACCTCCTCACGACCGTTCTCGGCATCTACTTCTCGCTCTTCATCTCGCTCCCGGTGACGATCAAGGTCTACGAGTTCTTCACCCGCGACAAGGGGGTGAAGAAGGCGGCCTGACGCCGCCTCTTCAGACTGAAGGACGAATTTGAAAGCAGACAATCAAGGACAGCAGAAAATGAAAAAGATTCTGAACGAGATGTACGACGTGATCTTCATTCTCCTCGTCACGGGGTTCTTCACCTGGATCGCGAATCTCGAAAGCTCGAACGCCGAGCTCGCGGGGAGCTCCATCGGCATGCTGATTCTGGTCGCCGTCACGGCTCTGGGCGTCTTCATCTCGCTCCTGCCGGGCTTCCGCGCGCTCCCGATGGTCTTCTGGGTGTCGATCCTCGCCGTCGTGCTGTCGCTGCCGCAGTTCCCGGGGAGCGCCTGGCTTCTCTCCTACACAAAGCAGATCGGGTTCCTGCCGATCACGTCGGTCACGCTCGCCTACTGCGGCCTCTCGCTCGGCAAGGAGATGGAGGGCTTCAAGCGCCTCTCCTGGAGGATCGTGCCGGTCGCGCTCGCCGTCGCCGCGGGCAGCTTCATCTGCGCCACGGCTCTCGCCGAGGTGATGCTCCACCTCGAGGGGATCTTCTGATCCCGCGGACGCTCCTGAAAGGCAACGCAGCGTTGCCCGCATGCGCCGCCCGCGGGGGCGGCGCGTAGGATCTCCTACGGGAATTCACGGGCCCCGGCCGCCGTCATCCTCCGGCCGGGGCCTTGAGACATCAAACAAAGGAATGGACCATGGACAAGGAGCAGCTCAAGG
Source organism: Sutterella sp. (assembly GCF_052272535.1). Taxonomy (NCBI): domain Bacteria; kingdom Pseudomonadati; phylum Pseudomonadota; class Betaproteobacteria; order Burkholderiales; family Sutterellaceae; genus Sutterella; species Sutterella sp. The sequence continues at coordinate 12,293 of NZ_DAVZJY010000010.1, forward strand.
AGCGCGTCTGTCAGCTCATCCGCGACAACTTCGAAGAAACGCAGAAGCTCGGCCACGCGATCTTCAACGAGCCCGAACTCGGCTTCAAGGAGGTGAAGACCTCCGCGAAGGTGCGCGCCGCCTTCGACGAACTCGGCATCGACTACACGACGGGCTGGGGCATCACGGGCGTGAAGGCGCGCCTCAAGGGCGCGAACTCGACGCGCACGATCGCGCTCCTCGGCGAGCTCGACGCGATCGTCTGCCGCAACCATGAGGCAAGCGACCCGGTGACGGGTGCCGCGCACTGCTGCGGTCACAACGTGCAGATCGCCAACGTGCTCGCCGTCGCGCGCGCCCTGAAGGAGTCCGGCGCGATGGACTACCTCGGGGGAGACGTCGTCTTCTTCGCCGTTCCGGCCGAGGAGTACGTCGAGATCGACTACCGCAGCGGGCTCCTCGCGCAGAAGAAGCTCAAGTATCTGGGCGGCAAGCAGCAGCTGATCGCCGAAGGCGCCTTCGACGACATCGACATGGCGATGCAGATGCACGTGAGCGCGACTCACGCCCCCGACGGGGACTTCACGGTCGGTGCGAGCTCGAACGGCTTCGTCGGCAAGCTCATCGAATACCACGGCAGGGCCGCGCACGCCGCGGGCTGCCCCGACCAGGGCGTGAACGCCTTGAACGCCGCAATGTTGGGCGTCATGGGCGTCAACGCCATCCGCGAGACCTTCCGCGACTCCGACTGCGTGCGCTTCCATCCGATCATCAACTCGGGCGGCGATCTCGTGAACGTCATCCCCGACTACGTGAAGATGGAGAGCTACTGCCGCGCCTCGAACGTTGAGGCGCTCGCGCACTACAACAAGGCGATCAACCGCGCGCTCAAGGCCGGCGCCTCCGCCGTCGGCGCCCAATGCAAGATCACGGACCTTCCGGGGTACCTGCCGCTGCGTCCCGACCCGCACCTGCGCGACGTGCTGCGCGGGAACGCGCAGGCCGTCTTCGGCTGGAACGCCACGGTCGAGGGCGAACACTCCGCGGGTAGCACCGACATGGGCGACGTCTCGCACCTGATGCCGGTCGTGCACCCCTGGGTCGGGTGCGTGCGCGGCACGCTCCACGGCGCGGACTACAAGGTCTCGAATGAAGAGGCCGCGTACGTGAAGTCCCCCGAGGTGCTCGCGATGACGCTGATCGACCTCCTCTGGGACGGCGCGGCCGCCGCCGATGAGATCTGCCGCGAATTCACGCCCGTCTTCACGAAGGAGAGCTACATGGCGTTCCTCGACCAGCTCGCCTCCGGGAGCTGACCGCAAGGGGCCTCGGCTCCGCCGGAGGGACGCTGCGGCGTCCCTCCTGATCCGCCTCCAAGACGAAGGCCGTCCGGCGCGCATCTCAAGGATTCGTGCGCACCGGGCGGCCTTCCGTTTTCCCTGGCGTCCGTCCGGAACGGACATTCGGGTTTTCACCGATGCGCGGATGCGCTAAGATTATCCGGTCCGAAGCGCCCGTGAAGGCGAGGAGGACCGGGACGGCCCCTCAGGCCGGATCCGTGAGGCTCAGCGCTTCGCTCAACGCCCGAAGGCTCCCCAATAGGAATGATGGGGACCCGGGCGGGTGCGGCCGGCTTCAGGCAGGCGGATGATCCCGCCCGCAACAAAATTCACCACTGCGCCGAGGCCGCTCGTGTCCGGCACTGGCGCAGACGCCAACCCATGGAGGGTCCGGCTTAGCGAAAAATCCCCGCGGAGGGCGGGCCGTCAGCGCCCCAACACCCGAAGCATGTGAAAGAGAAGAAGAGGGATCACGCTCTGCTGCACTTGCTTCCGCTCTCATTCATGAATGAGGCCCTCTGAAATGGCTATCTCCAAGAAAATCGCTGCGGCCGCCGCCGCCGCCACCCTTGTCTTCTCCTTTGCCGCCGAGGCGGCCACGACGCTGCGCGTCGGTTCGATGACGGTTTATCCGCCGTTTGAATTCCTCGACTCCTCGACGGGCAAGTACGAAGGCTTCGACATGGATCTCGTGCGCGAGATCGGCAAGCGCAACGGCTACGACGTCAAGATCGTCTCGATGGCGCTCGACGGCATCGTGCCCGCGCTCATGAGCGGCAACGTTGACTGCGCGATCTCCGCGCTCACGATCACGCCCGAGCGCTCCGAAAAGGTGGACTTCACCAAGCCCTACATGAACGCGGGCCTCACGGTGATGACCTCGAAGGAAAACGCGCCGAAGATCAAGAGCCTCAAGGATCTTGAAAACCAGACGCTCTGCGCCGAGATCGGCTCCTCGGGCGCGCTCGTGATGAAGCGCATTCCGGGCACCGTGATCCGCACCTTCAACTCGGCCGCCGACGCCTTCCTCGAGCTCGACAAGGGCGGGTGCTTCGCGATGTTGAACGACGGTCCCGTCAACAAGTACTTCCTGCGCCAGAAGGCTTCGAAGAGCATGAACCTCGTCGCGCTCGACTTCGTCGTTTCCGACGACTTCTACGGGCTCGCCGTGCAGAAGGGCAACAAGAAGCTCCTCAACGTGCTCGACCAGACGCTCGACGCCATGCGCGCCGACGGTACGTACCAGAAAATCTACGACAAGTGGTTCGGCTCGGCGAAGGCTCAATAAGCTCTTCCCGGCCCGACAACCCGCTTCGGGCAGACGACCTCCGCCCGAAGCCGCCGAACAAGCAGAACGCCCGGCTCCTCCGCATTCGAGAGGCCGGGCGTTCTGCGTTTTTGTGGCGCTGCCTGCGCGCTTAGGCCTTGAAGCGCACCGGCGCCATCGCGACGAAGCGGCGGCGCGCGATGAAGCCGCGCACGTAGGTGTCGATGAGGCACCCGGCGACGGCGTACTGCGCGACGTCGAAGGCCTTGAAGGTGAGCACGAGCTTGTCGCCCTCGAGTTCGGCCTTCACGGGCTTGGCCGGAGCAAGAACGGAGGCCTTCGCGCCCGTGAAGCCGAGGCTCCAGCGGATGCTCTCCGTGTCGATCTCCTCGATGTCGAGTTCGGGGAAGGACGAGATCACGACGCGGCATTCGGCGTCGGCGTCCGTGACGGAGAGTTCGCGCGGTTCAACGCTCGCCTCGACCGTGTCGAGCACCGCGAGGAGCTCGCGGTACGCCTCGTCGTTCTTCGCCGCCATCTCGCAGGTGAACTTCCCGAGGAGCGCTTCGGCCTCATCGTGCGGCAGGGCCTTGGCGCGCTCGACCACCTCGGCCGTGCGGGTGCGGAACTCCGCTTCGAGCCCCTCGCGCACGCTCCAGATCCCGGCCATCAGGCCGCGGTCGAAGTTGACGAGTTCGCCCAGGACCGCATAGAGGAAGTAGCTCTTCGAGAAGTCCAGGTCGAGGTACTCGGGCTTCATGTGGAAGTGCACGCGGCGCGCCTCCTCGAGACTCGTCCACTGGTAGCCCGTCGGGATCGCCTTGGCGAGCGGGAACCAGGGCACGTACGTGCCGACGTCCTGGCTCGAGGCGCAGTGCCAGAGCACGTTGAGTAGCGGCGCTTCGCCGATCTCACACACCCAGCTCTCGCGCGTGTGGGTGCGCGAGATGTCCTGCGCGCTCGCGTGGAAGCAGTCCGCGCGCCCGTCGCCGCGGCTGCGGTAGGTCTCTTCGGCCGTGAGGCGCAGCGTCTCCTTGACGTCGTCGGGGCTGATCAGGCGACCGAGCTTCAGGCGTTCGGGGTAGTGCAGGGGATCGGGGTAGACCGTGCCGCCGGTGAGGAACTGCCAGCCCGTGCGCATGCGCACGCTCTTGTTGAGGTCGAGGCGGTTCGATTCGGGTTGATAGGCCGCGGAGAAGTCGAAGTCCGAGTAGTCGCCCGGGGTCTTCGGGGTGTAGCGGCCCGTCTTCACGGCGTACTCGATGAGGTCGGGCGAGGCGACGACGTTCTCGTGGTCCGAGAGGTCCACCGAGCGGATCGCGAGGTAGTTGGAGATGAGGACCACCTCGTCGTCGGGGACGCGCTTCGCGACGAAGTGGTGGCCCTTGACGACGTTCATGAGCCACGCCTCGTCGCGGTCGGCGAAGGAGTAGTTGCGCGCCGGGCTCCAGTAGCCGTACTTCGTGAGGAGCTGGGCGGCGATCTCGACCGCTTCGCGGGCGGTCTTCGCGCGCTCCATCACGCAGCGGCGCAGCAGAAAGCCGATGCCGCCCTCGACGAGTCCGGTCTCCTCGTCGGAGAGCTCGCCGTCAAAGGAGGTGCCGCCCGAGTTGGAGCACATCACGACGCCCGCTTCGTTCGCGAGTCCCTGGTCGAAGGAGGACCCCGGGGGCATCATCAGCATGTTGCTCCAGTAGGTGCCCAGGGTTTCAGGGGCCTGCGGCACCTTCGCGCGGCCGGGTTCCCCCTCGACCACCTCGCCCGTGGCGTGCTTCGCGCCCGGGCACCAGAACTGCTGGTGCATGACGCGGCCGCCCGAGTCTTCGTTGTGGCCGAGAATGACGCGGCCGGTGGTGGATGCCGCCTTTCCGACGATTACCGTAGTGCACATGGGTGATGTCCTCCCCGAGAGTGTTTGGTGGAAGGCCCGGCGCAGGCTGGGCTCCGGGCCTCGAGTCGGCAAATGTTAGCGCGGATGCGCCGCCCGCCTCGACGGGTGGAAGTACGGGTGCGCAGGCGCGGACAAGGCGGCTCAAAGGGAAGCCGCGCCTACCGGTTCGTTGAAGTTTGACTCCGGGCGCAGAGCCTGAAATGAAGAAGGGAGACGGCTCCTCGCCGCCCCCCTTTCTTTTGTGGTCCGCTCCGGAGCCGCGCGGTCCGCTTGTTCCGAGCGTCAGCCCTCGGTGCGGCCCGCCGCTTCGGCGCGCTTCGTCGAGATCGTCGCGGCCACGCCCGCGGCGATGATGAGCGACATGCCCGCGAGCGAGAGCGCCGTCGATGCTTCGCCGAAGAGAATCCAGCTGATCAGGGCGGAGAAGGGAATCGCCGAGAACCCGAGGCACGAGGAGAGGAGCATGTTGCCGTAGGCGTAGGAGCGCGTCGTGCAGATCTGCCCCAGGGTCGCGCAGACGCCCATGCCGAGGATCGCCGCCACCGCGTTGAGCGAGGAGAGGTGGAATCCGCCTTCGACGAAGAGCGTTCCGAAGAGGCCGAAGAGCGTGCCGCAGCAGGTGAAGTAGAAGACGATGCGCCAGGAGGGCTCCTCGAGCCGCCCGAGCTCCTTCATCTGCCAGTAGATGATGAGGTCGAGGAAGGAGACGGCGAGGCAGATGAGCGCCGGGATGAGCTCGTCGCTCGAGAAGCTCGGCTGCAGCACGATCGCGATGCCCGCAAACCCGATGATGATCGAGAAGATGAGCGCCCAGGGCGCGCGCTGGTGCTTCATCCAGGCGAGCAGGATGAAGTTCGCGGCCATGAAGAGCGGCGTCGTGTAGATGAGCGTCATGTTCGTGCCGAAGGGCAGCTGCCCGAGGGTGTAGAACCACGCGGCGATCGAGAGCGTGCCGAGGATGGAGCGCTTGAGGTTCCCCATCAGATGCGGGGTCTTGAGCGAGAGGTTGTTGCGGCGCACGTAGAGCGCGATGGTGACGACGCCGAAGAGCGAGCGCCAGAAAACCATCTCGAGGGGGCCGAGCTCGCCGCTTGAGAGCTTCACGAAGGCCGCCATCAGGGAGAAGAAGAGCGCTGCCGCAAGCGACCACATGGACTGCTGCATCATTTTGTTTTTCTGGTGCTTGTCGTTGACTGAGCGGCCGAGGTCCCGGCGTGCGGGCCGGTTCCTGCGGTCCGCGGGCCCGGACGGGCGGGAAAGAGTGCGCGTGAGCTTAGCAGGGGGTGCGAGTCGGCTTCAAGCGCGCCACCGTGAGGGGGATTCCGGAAGTGCACCGGGATCCCCGGGAGGCGGTCCTCAGGCGGGGTCCTTGAGGATGTTGCGGTAGCGGTAGGGGAGCTCGATCAGTTCGAGGGGCTCTCCCGCGGGCTCGAGCGAGACGCCGGCGATGAGGGAGCCGAGGGTCGCCGAGAAGAGGATGAGCGTTTCGCCGCCGATGCGCGAGGAGAGCACGACCGTGCCCGCCTGATCCCCCGCGGAGTAGACCGGGGCGCCCGCCTCCACGGTGCGATCGGCCTTCAGAAGGCCGATCGCCGCGCGGCGGTTCGTCTCGCCGATGTGCTCGACGCGCGAGACCACCTCCTGCCCGGGGTAGCAGCCCTTGCGGAAGGAGACGCCGCCCACGAGCTCGAGGTTGACGTGCTGCGGCACGAACGCCTCGCGCGTCGCCGGGAGAATCTGCGGCATGCCTGCGGCGATCACCGCGGCGGTGCGCCAAGCGTCCGGAGCGGGTTCAAAGGGGAGCGCTGCGCCCGCCGGGACGACGGCGAGCGTGCGCGCGCCGCCCGCGCAGAAGCCCGCAATGGCGCGGGCTTCCGAGAGACCGAGGAGCGTCCAGCCGTCTTCCCGGGCGACTTCGCCCGCGGCGGGAAGCTTGAGGCCGAGCCGGGCGGCCGCTTCGGCGCCCGCCTCACCGACGAAGAGGAGCACCTCGGGCATGGGATCCACGGGGGTGAAGATCACCTTCGCGCGCAGAACGTACATGCGCAGGCGCTTCAGGAACCCCTCCACCATGACCGCGGGCATGGCGAGCATGACGTCGGGGCCCTCCATCCAGACGCGCATGAGCGCGAGGAGCCGGCCCTTGGGCGAGCAGTAGCCCGCGAGCGTCGTGCGATCCCCCAACCCCTGAACCGCCTGCGTGAACTGGCCGTGGAGGAACTTCACGGCGTCTTCGCCCGAAACGCGGATGAACTGGATGCCGCCCGCGCGGATGACGCCGGGCAGCGGATCAAGACGGGTAGCGGTGGTGTCGGAGAAGGACTGCATGATGAATCGTTTCCTCTGCTGAGGGCCTGCCGGCGGGAATGCCGGCGGGCCGATGGATTTTGCTGCTCGTAAGGATACCCATCCGCCGCAGGGGCGACGGGCGGGCGTGCTCGAAATCGCGCACGGAGGCGCCTCCGGCGCGTGACGCCCGCGTGCGCCTTGAAACAAAGGCGCCGCTTGTCGCCGCACCAGGGGCGTCATGCCGCCGCGGTAAACTCGGCCCTCGCCGGCCCTCCCATTCACCGGGCCGCCGGCCCTCCGACACCCCGCCCCGCCCAAACCAGACAGAGAGACATCGTGAGCCGCTCCAAACACGCATCCGCCGCCGGTCCGAACCGATCCGCCGAGAAGGAGACGCTCTCCCGTGAGGCGGGTGAAAAGGCGCACGCCGACGAAGAGGCGCGCGTCAAGGAGGACGAGGCGGCCTTGGATGCCCTCGCGGAGAGCGCCGAGCGTGAGGCGGAGAAGACCCGCGGCAGCGACGCGCTCGAGAGGAGCGCCGGGGCCGCGCCCGAAGGCGGGGAGGAAAAAGCGTCCGAAGAACCTCGGAAGACGCCCGCTCCCGGAGCGCAGAAGGCGGAGTCCGCCGCCGATGCGGCCGAAGACCCGGACCCGCACACGTCCGGAACTTCCGACTCGTCTGAATCTTCCGGGACATCCGACCCCCGCCGCGCGAAGGCGCGCAGGTGGGCCGCGGGCATCGTCCTCTTCTTCGTCTTCGCCGCGGCTGCGGCCGCCGCCCTCTGGTGGTGGGCCGAGCGCACGCTCTACCGCACCCCGGCGGCACTCGCCGCTCCCCGGATTGAAATCACCGTGAAGGAAGGGCAGAGCGCGCAGCAGGCGCTCGCCGCCATGCGCGCAGCAGGCGTGACGCTTCCCGTCTGGCAGGTGCGCGCGCTCCTGAAGCTCGAGCCCGGGCTCCTCTCGCGCATCCACGTCGGGCGCTTCCGCTTCACACAAGGGATGACGCCCTTTGATCTTCTGAAGACCCTGTCGGGGCCGGCGCTCGTCGATCAGCAGGTGCGGATTCCCGACGGCGCCCCCGTCTGGGAGGCCGTGGCGATCCTCGCCGACGCCGAAGGGCTCGCGCCCGATTCGGCGAAGATGGACGAGCGGACGCTCCTCAAGACCCTCGGGCTCGAGGAGTACGCGTCGCTCGAAGGCTTCCTCGCGCCCGAAACCTACCGCTACGGGTCAGGAACGAGCGACCTCACCATTTTGAAGAAGGCCGTGGAGCGTCAGAAGCGCCTCCTCGACGAGGCCTGGGCCTCGAGAAGCGAGCTCTGCCGCGCGAAGAGCGCCTACGAACTCCTCATCCTCGCCTCAATCATCGAGAAGGAGACGGGCGAGAAGAGCGACCGGCACCTCGTGAGCTCGGTCTTCAACAACCGCCTGCGGATCGGCATGGCGCTCCAGACCGACCCCACCGTAATCTACGGGCTTGGCGCGGGCTGGAGCGGCCGGCTGCGCCGCAAGGATCTCGAGGCGCCCACGCCCTGGAACACCTACACTTTCGTGGGGCTCCCGCCCACGCCGATCTCGATGCCCTCGGCCGCCTCGATCGAGGCCGCGGCCCATCCGGCCGACACAAAGTACCTCTACTTCGTCGCACGCGGGGACGGCACGAGCGAATTCTCGACGAACCTCAAGGACCACAACCGCGCGGTGCAGCACTTCATCATCCGAAAGAGCACCGAGCCGCTGAAGAAGTAGTCCGCCTCCCCAAGCCTCAGGCACGAACGCCGTGCGGGCGTTTTGCTTCCCGCTCTCTCGGGCTGCTGTGAGGGCGCTTATGCATCGTCCGGGCCTCATGGGATAATTCTCGCCGGCGCCGAAGGTCCGGCCGGCTCGTCCGGGACCGGCAGTCCGTATCCGGACGGGCGCAGAGAACGACGGCTCAGGTCCGTCAGAGAGAGAACAAAGGAGAGAAGAACATGCGCGGACGCTTCATCACGATCGAAGGCATCGACGGCGCGGGCAAATCCACGCAGACCGAATCGCTCATCGCGCTCCTCAAGGCCCGCGGCGTCGAGGTCGTGCGCACCCGGGAGCCGGGCGGCACGCCCGTGGGCGAGAAGATCCGCGAACTCCTCCTCAACGATGAGATGGACGTCGAGACCGAGACGCTCCTCTTTTTCGCCTCGCGCGCCGAACACGTCGAGAAGGTGATCCGCCCCGCGCTCGAGCGCGGCGCCTGGGTGCTTTCGGACCGCTTCACGGACGCGACCTACGCGTACCAGGCGGGCGGCAAGGGCATGAGCGGGCGGCGCGTCGAGGCGCTCGAAAAGTGGACTTTGGGCGACTTCGCGCCCGACCTCACGATCCTCTTTGACATCGCGCCCGAAACCGCCCACGAGCGGCTCGCCGCCCGCGGTGTGGATGAAGACCGGTTCGAACGTCTCGGCGTGGACTTCTTCACCCGCGTGCGCGACGCCTACCTCGAGCGCGCCGCGGCGAACCCCGCGCGCTTTCTCATCGTCGACGCTTCGGCCGCGCCGGAAAAGGTCGCGGGCGAAATCGCCGCCAAGGTGACCTCATGGCTCTAGCTCCCTACGCCTGGCTGGAAGCTCCCGCGGCGGAGCTCGCGCGCATGCGCGAACGCATGCCCAACGCGGTGCTCCTCTACGGCGCGCCGGGCACGGGGCTCTATGAGCTTGCGCTCAACTTCGCGAAGTCGCTCTTCTGCAGCAGTCCCGCTCCCGACGGCTCGCCCTGCGGACGCTGCCGCGGGTGTGAGCTCACACGTGCGGGCACGCACCCGGACTTCAAGCAGGTGCTCTCGGAATTCATGTGCGCCGCCTGGGACGTGCCCTATACGGCCGCGGAGAACGAGCGCCCCGAGACGAAGAAGAAGCTCTCGCGCGAAATCCGCATCCACCAGATCCGCATGCTTTCGGACTTCCTCGCCCTCAACGCCAATCAGGGCGGGCGGCGCATCATCCTCGTCTATCCGGCCGACAAGGTGCGCGCGGAGGCGGCGGCCTCACTCCTCAAATCCATGGAGGAGCCGCCCGAAGACCTCACCTGGATTCTCGTTGCGGAGAAGCTCGACGACGTGCTCCCCACGATCCGCTCGCGCTCGCGCCTCGTGCGCGCGCCGGCGCCCACGAAGGAGGAGGCGCTCGAATTCCTCAAGGCGAAGCGCGTGAAGAACCCCGAGGCGGAGCTCGCCTTTGCGGGCGGCGCCCCCCTGGCGGCGCTCGAGGCGAACGACGACGAACGGCTCTCAAAGAAGACCGAGACGGCGGCGCTCGATCTCCTGCGCGCGGGTCCCGCGCTGCGGCCCGACGACGTGGTGCGCACGATGGCGGCGGACCTCACGGTGCCCGCCTTCTCACTCCTGCTTCTGCGCTGGGCGCACGACCTGATGCGCGCGGCTCTGGGGCTCGAGCCCCGCTACTTCGTGAACGACGGCGAGACGCTGCGCAGGCTCGCGGCGCGCACGACCCCGAAGGCTGCGGCGGAGTTCGCCGCCCAGGCCGCGCAGGTGCGCCGGTCGGCCGACCATCCCCTGAATAGCCGCCAGGTCTGGGAGCAGACCTACTTCCGCTACCAGAAGATCTTCCGGGCGCAGTAGACGGTGGGCCCGCGCGGATCCGGCCGTGCGGGCGCCTCAGAGCGCCTTCATCCGGCTCATCGCCTCGCTCATCTCCTCCTCTTCCGGAGCGAGGTAGCGGCCGGTGGTCGCGACCGAGGCGTGCCCCATCGCGGCCTGCACGACGTTGACGCTCATTTCCTTCAGGGCCGCGACGGCGAAGGTGTGCCGCAGCCAGTGGGTCGAGGAGGCTCGGAGCTTCGCCGCGTCCATCGGCGATTCGACGGCGACGTGGTCGGCGACGGCGTTGAGGAAGGCTTCGAGCACCCGGTAGAGCCCCGAGCGGCTCATTGCGCCGTGGGCGTTCCGGCCGCGCCCGAGGTTGACGAGAAGCGGCGTGCCGGGTTGGGCCGCCTGCAGGCTCGGAATCCCGCGGGCGGCGAGCGCCGACTCGATGATCGAGCGCTGCTCGGTGGTGAGCGGAAGGCGCCGCACCTTGCTGCCCTTGCCCACGATCTCAATCGCGGGGCGCACCGAGAGGCCGACGCGCCTCAGCACGATCCAGTCCGTGCGGGCGTCGAGCATCTCCGAAGCGCGCATGCCGAGGCTCTTTCCCATCATCAGGATGAGCTTCATGCGCTCGCGCGGGAGCCCTTCGGGGAGGAGCGGAATCCGCGCCACCACCTCCTCCCATTGGTCGGGCGTGAGCGAGCGGTCGGCGAAGGCCTGCGGCACCCCTTCGCCCTTGAGAAGCGGCACCTTGGAGCTCACCTGGTCGAAGGGGTTGAAGATCAGGTAGCCCGTGCGCTTCAGAAAGTTGAAGAGCTGCCGTACGATCACGACGGCGTTGCGGCGGCTCGAGGACGACAAGGGGCCGTTGAAGGGCCGCCAGGCCGGAGAGGTCCGTCTGGCGTTCTTCGGGCCGATCCAGCGCGACTGCGCCGCGCGCCACTTTCTCCGGAAGGCGGCGTCCTCGAGGCGCCCGAGGTCCTCGAGCCAATGGAGATACTGCGCGGCGTCGTCGGCGCGGATGTTCGAGAGCGCGGTCTCCTTCTCGACGAGGCACCAGAGGAGAAACCTTTCGGCTTCCTTGCGGTAGTTCGCCTGCGTGTTGGGGTTGCCCGCGCGGGCGTTCAACCACGTGCGGATCGCCTCGAGGTCGTCGGCGGCCGAGAGCGAACACCCGACCGCGGGCGCGCGGTTGACGCCGCCCGAGCCCGAGAGACGCTCGGGGAGCCGGAGCT
>NZ_DAVZJY010000011.1:0-23696 GCF_052272535.1 Sutterella sp.
CGCCGCGGGAGGGGATTCGGGCGGCTCAACCGCTCCGGGCGTCTGATCAGCCGGTGCGGCCGCCTTGGGGTCGGGCGCCGGCGCTTTGCGCTCCTGCGGCATCATCATTCTCCTTTGCCGTTCTCAGCCGGCTTCGCGGCGGGAATCGTACTCTGAGGGGCGGGAGTCTCGGGCGCTGCAGCGGATTCATCCACGGCGAGCACCGTGATGCGGCCCGACGCGCCGCGCGCGTAGAGCGCGGGGCGCGAGAGGGACGCCGCCTCGATGGGCGGCACGGCGTAGTCGCCGGGGAGCGCCGCACGCACGGTGTAGGTGAAGCTCATCGGATCCCAGCTTGAGAGTTCGGGCGAAAGCCACTGCAGCCGCTCCTCGCCGCGCCGGAAGGTCTGCGCCCCGTCGGGACCCGCGCCCGCGGGCATCGCGTAGACGAAGCCGCCCGGGAGCAGGTCCGTCACCGTCACGTCCCGCAGCGCCTCCTCACCCGCGTAGGCGCGCAGGCGCACCCGCACCGTGACGCGCTCGCCCGAGCGGAAGGTGGTCTTGGGTCTGCCGTCGGCGCCGAGGAACGTACGTTCGACTTCGATCCCGCGTCGCACCGCCGCGAGAGGCTTCCCGTCGGCGGGCCTGAGCCACCCGGTCTGCGAGGCCTGCCACCAGACGTAGGAGGAGTCCGCGAGGTGCGAGACCGTCACCTCGAGGCATCCCGGCGCCGTGAGGGCGGCCGAGGCCGCGGAGACTTCGGCGCGGTCCTGCGTTTCGGGGAAGCCCGCCGCGCGCTTCGTGCAGACGAGCTCGGGGGCCTGCGGGGCCTCCGACTGCTCGGCCTTCGCAAGCCCGCCCACCGCGGGCTGCATCAGGGCCGCAGCCGCGGCGCCCGCGTAGAAGGCCGGGAATTCGCCCGTCTTGAGGTTCTGCGCGAAGTCTTCGAGCGTCATCGAGAAGAGGAACTTCGCGTTGGCGTTGGCGAGGAGCCCGCTTTCAGAGAGCGCAAGGGCCGCCAGGGCGGTCGCCGTCTCGGGCGTCCAGGCGCCGCCCGCGCGGGCCGTGGAGATCGGTTCGGTGAGAAGGGACGCGGCCTCGGCGCGCAGCCTGAGCTGCTCGTAGGCCGCGGCCATGAAGGCCGCCGCTGCGTCGCGCTTCCAGTCGGTGAAGCGCTCCTCGAGCGACGCGCGCAACGCCTCGAGGTACTCCGTCGTCATCGTGCCTTCGCGGGTGAGCACCCAGAGCGCATAGGCGCTCGTGCGCGCCTCATCGAGCGTCTGCGGCTCCGTGTTGAGGTTCTCAAGCATCCGCTCGCGCAGCGCCGCGATGAGTTCGGTGGGCACGCCGCCCGAGCGCGCCGTGAGGAGCAGGTAGTCGAGCGACCACGCGGTGAGCAGCGGGTCGGCGGGCCCCCAGGAGAAGTGCCTGACGCCGTCCCAGGCGAGGCACTGACGGATCGCGCCGATCGCGGTCTCGGTGCGTCCGCGCGCGGCGGCGGCGACTCCCGCGAGCCCCTTCTCGCCCAGGGGCGCGAAGCGCGCGGCGTCGGGGTCGGCGGCGATGAGCGTGAGCGGGAGCGCCGCCGCGATCGCCTCGGCGGGCGTCGTGAGCCAGAGGGCCTTGCCGTCCCGCCCGGCGTCGGCGAAGGGGGCCGCGAGCTCGGCGACAAGGGCCGCGGGGACGGTCGAGACCGTGAAGCGCGTTTGGGCGTCCTCGACGTAGGTTTCGGTCGGGAGCGTGAGCTTCGGGGCGTTCTCGGCCGTGAAGCTGTTCTCGAGCCGGCCGCCGTAGATCCGCTCGGCCCAGACCGAGGCGGGCCGCACGCCCACTTCCGCCGTGCGTTCGGCCGTGCGCTCGCTCGAACCTTCGGCGGTCTGCTCCTGGGCCTTCGCGCGGAAGGTAAAGCGCGCCTTCATGGGAGCGGCGGGGGCGGTGAAGTCAAGCGCCGCGGAGGCGCCGCCCGCGGTCGGGAAGGCGAGCGCCGCTTCGGTCTTTTGCGGCGTGAAGCCTCCGGGTGCGGCGATCTCGAGCGCGCCCGAGGCCGTCGGGAAGGCGGGCGTCACGACGGCGCCCGCGCGGAAGCGGTCGCCGGGCGAGACGGCCGCGGGGAGCACCGGGCTGATCACGAGGGGCGCGGCGATCCGCGCGCCCGCCTCGGTCGAGCCCGCGAGCACTTCGGAGGCGCCCAGCGCGATGAAGCGCACCGCGCCGTTGAAACCTTCGGGGAGCTCCGCCTCGAGGGTCTTCGCGTCGGGGCCCGTGCGCACGAGCCCGCCCCACCAGACGGCCGAGGCGCCCAAGGACCGCGCGAAGGGGTTGCCGAAGCCCGCGGCCGCCTTGGCGGCCGCTTCAAAGTCGCCCCCGAAGGGGCTCGTGAGGGCCGAGACCGCGGAGGCGTCGGGCATCAGGTGCGAGAGCGTCTGCCGGGTCTCTACTTCGAGCGCCCGGTCCTCCAGGAGCGCCGCGACCGGGTCGGGGCGGCGCCAATTCGTGAGCGAAAGAATCCCCTCGTCGACGGCCCAGACGAAGACTTCGGCCGGGGCGTCGGAGCGCAGCCTCACCGGAATCCTGCGGCCGCTCTCGAGCTTTTCGGGCACCTCGACCGTGAGGCCGAGGCGCTTGTCCTTCGTGTTGATGACGACGGGAAGCGCCGTTTCCGTGAAGCCCTGGAGGAACTTCTTCGCCGCCGCCTGTCCGCGCACGAGCGAGAGCCGCACCCAGGCGCGGCCGGAGAACCCCTCGGGCACCTTCGTCTCGATGAGGTTTTCGCCCGCCTTCACGGACGTCCACTGCGCCGAGACGACGCCCGCGGACTCGAACGTGACGAGCCCGAACCCGGCGAAGGGCGAGAGCAGCGAGATCTTCGCGGTCTCGCCCGCCTCAAGTTCGCTCTTTTCGAGCTTTGCGCGCACCTCGGCCGTCGGCAGGGCGTCCGAGGCGGCGTCGGCGAGCGCCCCGCCCGCCGTCGAATAGGGAACACAGAGGCGAAGCGCGCCCGCTTCGTCCGTGACCTTCACCATCCAGTCGCCCGGGGTCCCGGTGTCGAGCGGGAGCGACGCGCGGCCGTTGGCGTCCGTCGTGAGCTCCACCGTGCGCACCGGCTCCGTCACGGGCGTGTCGGTGTAGGCGAGGCGCCCCGAGCCGTCGGCGGAGAGTTCCGTCACGCGCCGGGTCTTCTCAACCGACGCGCGGAGCTTCCAGCCCGCGCGCGGCGCGAGCATCCGGTCGAGGGCGATGAAGGCCATCTCCGCGGCATCCCCCGTGAGGAGGAAGTTCGCGGGCTGCGGCGTCTTCTCGAGCTTCCAACCGAGTGCGGCGTCGGCCGGCAGGAGCTTGAAGGCGAGCGTCTTTTCGACGGCGCCGCCCCCTTCGGCCTCCAGCCCCGTGAGGTGCAGCTGCGCCTCGGCGAAGCCCGGGAGCGCGAGCGACTCGATGGGGAGCGTGAGCGTCGCGTCTCCGGCGGCCGTCGTCGCGGCTGCAGGAACCGTGAGGCGCTTCGCCGGACCCGACGGTGCGGCGAGCCCCGCCGCGGGCGAGTCGAAGCGCCAGCCTTCAAAGCCCGGGAAGGTTGTGGAGGCGAGCGGCGTCACGAAGAGTTCGCCTTCGATGCGCCGCCCCTCGGCGCCCGCTCCGAAGAGGCTCGTGAGCTTCGCGGACACCGCGAGGAGGCCGGGCTTCACCCAGGCGGCCCGGCGTTCGTTTTCCGGGAGCGCCGCCGTGAGGGAGAGCGTCTCGGGCGCGAAGTCGGCGACGTAGACCGCCGTCGTGGAGAGCGCCGCGTCGACGCCCGAGGCGAAGACGTCCATCTTGATGCGCCCGGGCGAGGTGCCCGCGGGCACCGTCCAGTCGAACTGCGCGAGGCTGTCCTTCGAGAGCTGCAGGCGCCGCGTTTCAACGACCTTTCCGGCGTCGTTCGTGAGCTTCGCTTCAACGGGAAGCCCCTCGGGGAGGACGGAGAAGTCGAGTTCGCGCATCCCAAGGCCGAAGTGTACGGTCTCGCCCGCGCGGTAGATGCCGCGGTCGGCGAAGGAGAAGGCCGCCATGCCCGCTCCGGCGGTGTGCCGTCCCCCCGTCTGCCAGCGGACCGTGGGCGAGAGGTTCGAGCCGTCTTTGAGCGAGATCCACGCGAGGTCCGTGCCCTTGGAGCGCACGAGCACCGCCGCGGGGGCAAGCTCGCGCTCGAGCCCCTTCGTGCTCTTGAAGTGGGCGCGGCCCGCCGCGTCCGTGTCCACGGCTTCGATCACCGTGCCGTTTTCCGCAATGAGGCTCGCCTTGAGGCCCGCCGCAGGCTTTTCGTCGCCGAACCCCGCGGCGAAGACGTCCACCGTGCCGTCGGCGGACGTCTTGGCGATGAGGGCGATGTTCGTGAGGAGCAGGCGCTTCTCGGCGGCCGCAACCACCTCTTCCTTGCCGTCCTTCATGCGCGTGCCCGTGAGTTCGACCTGCCAGAGGCCCGGCCCCGCCTCCATCACTGCGTCGGCGAGGTCGATCGAGGAGAAGCGCGCCTTGCCTTCCGTGGAGGCGCCGAGTTCAATTTCGCCCGTCTTCGACGACGTGTAGGCGTCGGGCGACGTGGCGTTCATCACGTCCCAGCCGTCTGCAGCGAGCGCGAGGAAGCCGTCGCGCACGCGTGCGACGCGCCATTTGATTTTCTCAACGCCGGTGGAGTAGAGCGAGAGCGTCCAGCTCCCCGAGAGCGTGAGCATGTGGCCGGGCTGCAGGAATTCAATCGCGCTCGAGGTCTTCGGGAGGAGGAGCACCGTGGACCAGGGGTCGGCAAGCCCCTCGGTCTTGTCGGGGCCCCAGCCCTCGGGAAGCGACAGGTGCAGGAACGCGCCCGGACGCGCCTTGATGCGCAGGCGCACCTTGTCGGAGAGCGCCGCCGTGCCCGGCGCGGGCGCCGCTTCAACGGGCTCGGCGCGCGAGAGGATCTCCTCGTCGATTACGGGCGCGTCCGTCCAGACGGCATCGCGCTGCGCGTCCGCAGTCATCTTTGCGGGGAGCTCGAGAATCCGCAGGTTTTTGAGGAGCTCGGCCGGATCCATCTGCAGCGACGCGGCGACCTCCACTTCGTATTCGGTGTTGAGAGCCTCGTCGCGCACGGCCTTCACGTCCGCGCGCTTCACTTCAAAGAGGTCCGCCGCTCCGGGAATGAACTGCGAGACCTTCACCGTTTCAAAGCCCTTCGGGACCGAGACGCGGCCGTTCGTCTCCTCCGTGCGGGCGGCGACGCCCGGGATGCGCGCCGTCACCGCGAGCTTGTGCGCGGGAAGCGCGAGGAGCTTCACCTTGACGTAGACGCTCGCGCCGTCGTCCGACCAGACGAATTCGGGCTGAGCGGTCTTGAGGCCGCTCTCCTTGGCGAAGTCGAGCGCAAAGGCCCGCTCGACCTTGGCGCGCTCCGGCGTCGTCGTGAAGGAAAATTCAAAGGCGGCCCAGCGGTCGCCCGCAACGCGCGGGTCGATCCAGACCTGCCCGTGGGCGGAGAGCGCCGTGAGGGGCGGAGTCTCGACCGTCACGAGGCTTCCCGCCATCGTTGCGCGAAAGGGGAGCGGCAGTCCGAGAAGCGAGGCCTTGAAGACCTGCCCCGGGCGCCAGGCGTCCTTCGGCTCGAAGGCGAGCGAGGTTGCGCCCGTCCACCGCCAGACGCCCGGGACCGCCGGGGTCATCACGACGCCTTCGGCGACGCTTCCCGCGCGCCCGAGGCGCAGCGTGCACTTCGAGCGCCAGTCGCTGCCGTAGGCCTTGCGGCAGGCGGCTTCGTCGGGCTGCAGTTCAATCTGGATCGGCCCCTTCGCCGAGGCCGGAGCGTAGACCACGGGCTTCAGCCAGACCGAAGCGTCATTGAGGGCGGCTCCGGCTGGCCACGCTGCGGATGCGGCCGCGAAGAGCGCGAGGCAGAGCGCGGCGGTGCGGGTGGGCGTGAAGGACTGGAGCGAAGGGAAGCGGCGCATGAAGCGGTTCTCCGGATTCGGTGAAGGGATGCTCGGGGCCGGCGGTGGTCGGGCTCTTTGGTGGGAGTTCGAAGCGCCAGGAGGTCGGCGGCGGAGGGCGTCGAACATCATTGTCGCCCCGGAACTCCGCAAATCAAAGTGTCGGGCCGCTCCGGAGGGCGGGTGCAGGGGGCGGGAAAACCGCGTTTTGTAGGAATGGTGAAGGGCATCTCGTTGTTGTTCAGTGATTTTTTCGTGATTTCGACTCAGGAAAAAACTGATGTCCAACCGGCGCGCATGCAGGCGTCTTGAGCGTGTTGCTGCGCGGCGGAGGAATGCCGACGAAGGCGGCGCGGGCCGATGCGGCCGGCGCGCCTACGCAAACTGATGTTTATTTGCATCTTTATTTGATTAGTGTTAACCCGCATGTAGATACAAATGGATACTTTCTCCTCCGCGCCGGGTTATCTTCTAGGGCTATTGGACTTTTTGGGCCGCTTGCTTGAGATCCCGACCGCTATGTCCGCGTCGGGCGGAGCGTCTCCTTTTAAGACTGCAGGTGAATTCCTCCGGACGCATACGGCCGGCGCAAGCTTTGCTGTTTTCGCAGTTCGCCCGCGAAATGGAGAAAGGGGTGCGGCAGGGAGGTACCGGGGTGTTTCCCCATAGGTGGGGACGCGTTCGGACGAGGAGGCTTCCACTCCCCTCACCACGGTCCGTTTTTTCCAACATCAATGCAAAGTCAGGTCATGAAGGAATCGAAATCAGTAGTCGGTTGGAACACCATCGTATTTGTGGTGGTGGTGATTGGGGGGCTCATCACAGTCTCATGCTTCGGTTTGACTGAAATCTGCCGGTTCGTGACGTCGAACACGGCGATCCTGCTCGTGGGCGTCGGCATCGTTTGTTGGGTGGTGAGGTGGTCGTGGCAGTTCTGGGGTCAGGAGAGCGCCGTCCGTCGGGATCTTTCCGCATTCCGTGAGCTGCTTTCCAAAGAGGGCGAGGAATGGGACGCCGTTCTGAACCAGACCGAGGAGCTCAAAACGCTCCGCCCCGCCATTGAGGCGCTCGCCGACAACCTCGAGCCGAACGAAGGCGATCTCGGAAGAATTCCCGCTTCGAAGCCGCTCCTGACGATGACCCCCGTCGAAGAGCATTTCAACGTCGATACGGTCTACCACGCGAACATTGAGTCGTCGTTCTTCCGGGCTGTTCCCGGCATTCTCACGGGCCTCGGTCTGCTCTTCACGTTCGTGGGCCTCGCCGCGGGCATCTACCTCGCCTACAACGTGGGTGAGGAGGAAAGCCGCTCCATCGCCATCAATCAGCTGCTGAGCGGCGCCGGTCAGGCGTTCTTGAGCTCCATCGTCGGCCTGATCGGTTCCATCGCCTTCCAGATTTGCATGAGGATGACTGAAGACGAGATCTTCAAGGAGATCAATGCGGTCGTCGCGACGCTCTACCGCCGCATCCATCTCTTGACGCCGGAGCGGCTGCAGTACGAGACGCTGCGCCAGCTCACGGAGCAGAACGCCAAGGTGGATCAGTTGGGCGAACGCTGGAACCTCAAGATGGAGGAGGTGTTCGATCGGCTGCTCGCAGAGCAGGAGGCGATGAAGAAGGACCTCGTCGACCGCCTCGTGCTCGCCATTGAAAAGGTGAACATCGCGCTCGAGAAGATGAGCGAGAGCCAGATCGAGCACATCCTTGCAATGCTCGAAAAGGCTTCCAATGCCTTCAGCGACAAGCTTGCGCAGCGCATCGAAGACATGACCGAGGACTTCTCCAAGACGGCGAAGGACCTCAATGCGGCGGGCGACGTGCTGCGCGGCGTCTTTGACCGGATCAACGAGCGCGTGGAGGAGGCCTCCGCCGCCACTGAGGCGAGCCTTGAGAACGTCCGCAAAGAGTTTGACAGGATCGAGGCGTGCATGCGCGAAGGCGGTGTGGCGGTTGAGGGCGCATTCGAAAACGCCGTGCAGAAGGTAGACGCCATGTCCGAGACCGTCACGAAGGCGGGCGATGGAATCTGCACCGCGCTCGACGCATCGTCGGCCGCCTTCGGGACGACCATGGCCGGCACGGCCGAGGCCTTCAAGCAGACGACGGACGCATCGGCCGCCGGGTTCGCCGAAGCGATGACCGCGGCGACGGGGTCGCTCACCGAATCCGCGGACGGCTTCAAGACCACGATGAGCGGGGTCACGGAAGAGTTCCGGACGACGCTCACGGGTACGGCCGGCGCCTTCAAGCAGACGACGGACGCCTCGACCGCCGGGTTCACCGAGGCGATTACCAGAACGACCGAAGGCTTCAGGCAGTCGCTTGTCGGGACGGCCGAGACCTTCCGCGACATTGCGAACGGTTCGGCCAACGGCTTCCGCAAGGCCGTCGTCGAGGCGGGTGAGGGCTTCAGGGACAACGTGGCCGCGGCCGTCAACTCCGTCGAGGCGCTCCTCGTCGCCTTCGAGGCACAGGCAGAGAAGGAGCGCGACCTCGTCGTCAAGATCGACATGATCGGCAGCTCGCTCACCAAACAGGCCGACGTGCTCTCCGTCATGATCGAGAGCCTCAAGGGGAACGAGGCGACGTGGGCGGAGCTCTTCAGGCAGCTCGCCGAAGAGGCCCGCGCCTCCACGGAGAGCGCGAAGAAGACGCACGAGACGGTGTCGCAGGAACTGCAGTACGCGCTCCAGCAGATGATCGAACAGGCGCGCGAGTTGACGAGCCAGCAGCGCGACATCACGGAGACCGCAGAGAAGCTGCAGAAGCTGACGGACGAGCATCTCACGGAGCTCGCCAAGTCGCTCAAGGCCGTTCACGAGCAGGTCAACCGCATCCTTTCGGAGACCGACAACGGCCTTGCGTCGGCGGTGGGCAGCATGAGCGAGGCGCTCGGCGAGTGGATCGACCATCAGCAGGATGTGAACGCCGTCATGTCCGAAAACATCCGCGTCCTCGGCGATGCGATGGCGCGTAAGGCGGACGACCTCGAAAAGGTCCTCGACGGCCGCATCACCGCCGTGGACCAAGTGCTCTCGAAGAACACCCTCACGCTGAGGAGCGCGCTCGAGCAGCAGACCGCAGAGTTGGGCGAGGTCGTGAAGTCCGCCGTCGCCGCCGGCCGGACCTCCGCAAAGAACTGAGGGGGAGCTGACCGATGATCCGCCGGAAAAGAAGCCGACCGGGCGCCGAGCAGGGCGAGACGGTCAACTACTTAGCGAGCGTCTCCGACCTGATGTCTGGCCTGCTCTTCGTCTTCATCATCGCGCTTACGGCCGCCCTGATGAACACGAAGGCCGCGACCGACGAGGCCGAGTCGAAGGCCCACGAGGCTGAGCTCGCCCGCGCGTTGGCGCAGGAGGAGAAGAAGAAGGCCGAGGAGGCGCTCGCCGCCGCCCGGGCGGCCAAAGTGGAGCTCGAAGCCATCCAGAAGGGCGCTGAGGTCGTCCGCACCCGCCTAATCACCGTTGAGGACCGTCTGCAGGGGAACAATCTTGCCCGGACGGCGCTTCTCACGCGCCTCCAGGAGGCGCTTGAGAAGAAGCACGCCATCAGCGTGAACATCGACGCGACCCGCGGGAAGCTCCGGATCCCCGAAAAGGCCGTCACGTTCGAAGTGGGCCGCAGCGACCTCGACGAGACGAATGCGAAGAAGCTCGAGGACATTGGTGCGGAGTTGGCCGGGGTGCTCCCCTGCTACCTCTCCGGATCGGGCGCGCACGATACGCCGCGCTGCCGTGCGCTCAATCCGAACGGCAACCGGCTCGACGCCGTCTTCATCGAAGGGCACACGGACAATCAGCAGTACCGCGGCGACCGCGAAGGGTCACGCAACCGCACGCTCTCCACGGACCGCTCGAACAAGGTCTACCGGGTGCTCGTCTGGGGCAGCCCCGCGCTTTTGCACATGAAGAACGACCGCGGCGAAGCGCTCTTTTCCATTTCGGGCTACGGCGAGGACCGCCCCGTCGAGGGACACGAGCACGAGCAGCCCACGGACGACGCGGCCAACCGTCGCATCGAGATCCGCTTCGTCTTCGCCGAGCCGAAGATGACCGAAGAGGAGAACGCGCTCATCCGCAAGAGCCTCGACGTGGCGGCACTCTCAAAGTAGGAAGCGGGTGATGCTGGATTTTCTGCTCAACGGAAGGCTCCTCGAAGCGTTTCTTGAAATCGGACGCAAGGGCTTCGGCCGGCAGCGGCTGACGGTCGAGGCGTGCCGCAACGTCGAGAAACTCTGGAAGCGGCGCTCCGACTCGCTTTCGACCGTCGGATCGCTTTCGGCCATCTACGACCGGTTGATTCATGAGGGCGTGCGGGGCGTCTTCACGGACGAAGAGATGCGCCGGGTCGTCAGCTTCATCTTCTACGGGTGCGGGCCGAACCGGCCGCCGCTCTACCGCGATCTCGTGCTCGTGGACTTTGTCGCCGGCTACATCGCGGCGAACGACCCCGACGGGCGCCTTGCCGCCGTCTGGTGCCGTAGCCTCTATCAGATCTGGCCCGGAACCGACGCGGAACTGAAGCCCCTGACCGAGCGCACGCTCTCCCTCGCGAAGAAGGACAAACGCCTCGGCAACCTGCTGCGCTCGGGGTGGATCGACGCGGCGGCGGCCGTGTGCGCCGCGGGGCGCCCCGTCAGCCTCAAGAGCCCTCAGGACTACGTCGCGATCGACGACTACATCGCCCGGGTGAGCCGCAATCTGATCGCGCGCAACAGCGCCTTCACCACCGCGGCGTGGGGGTGCAGCTTCCGGCACTACACCGCCATGGTGCTCGAAGCGGGCAGCGACGGGAAGCGTCTGCAGGAGTGGCTCGGACGGATCGAAAAGGAGGCGGTCTTCGCGGCGCGGCGCTTCCGCAACCTCGACTACGCCGACGACTTCGTCCGCGCCATCGTCTCCCCCTACCGGCAGGGCGAGGGCCGGGTGCCGACAAAGTCCGTGGAGGAGGCGCTCTGGCAGTTCTTCAGCCGCATCTTCGGGGATATGACCGACCCGGCCGCGGCGCGCATCTGGGCACGGATCGACAAGGAGCTGAGGGACCTGATCGACTACTGGCGGCAGGGCCGCGCGCTGATCGGCGCCTTCGACATGATCGGAGCGATCGTTGCGCGCTATGCGACGGGCGACTCCACGGGAGCGCGCCACTGGACGGAGCGGCGCGACTTCTGGCGCGACAAATACTGGAACAGCGGCTACGTGCGCAAAAGCCGGGTCTACGTGCCGACCAGGCACCTCCACTGTCAGGAGGTCCTCGACTACTCTGCCCAGAGCGTGGCGGTGAGCGACGCCGGTTCGGCGCCGGCGGGCAAGTGCGAGCTCTTCATGATCCTCAGCAGCGGCGCGGGCGGAAAGTCCGTGCTCGCCGTGGAGCAGAACTTCAACGGGGCGCTCTTCATCGTGGATCTGGAAAAACATCCGGAAATGAGGGACTACATTCAAAAGAGGCGGCTCCCCTACAACTGGCTGGACTGCCTGAAGCAGACGGGCGAGCGCGTGGAGCACCGCGGGAACTGGGAGAGCACGACGAAGGAGATCATCAACCGCATGCTTGATGCGCGGATCTGGTAGGTGCGTGAGGGAGGGCCGGAACATGTTCGGATTCTTCAGACGGAAAAAGCCTGAGGCGGCGTGCGCGGCGCCTCTGCCCGAGCGCCCGGCGGCGGTCTTCGCCCCCGCGGAGCGCCGCAGTCTCGAGCCCGATCGGGTGCGGACCCTGCGGGAGGCGGCGCTCGCCGCCTTCGACGCGCGGCTCGAAGAGAGCGAAGGCGAGCCGACCGAGCAGCAGGCGCTCTACCGGAGCTTCCTCATGACAGCGGACTGCACCGAGGCGTTCGCCTTCAGGGTGCGCAAGCCCGACGGCGGATTCCTCTGCGTCGAGGAGTGGACGGCCGCGACGGAGGACGTTGCGCAGGAGGTGGCCTTCGCGCTCCTTGACGCGAGCAACGCGGGGGCCGCCTTCACGGAGGATCCCGAGACGCTCGTCGTCCCCGACGTCGTTCTCGCCGGCCTCGCGCTGCCGCACCCGGAGGCGGCGGGCCTCCCGCCCGCGGGCGGCGAATCGGCGCTTCTCTCGACGAAGGGGATTCCCTATTCGTCGAGCTTCGCGGTGGAGATGAACTTCGTCTCCGATTCGCGGCGCCTCATCCGTCCCCGGCGGACCGGTATGGTGCTCGAGTCGGGCGGCCGCGCGCGGCTCCTCTCCCCGGAGCTCTTCATCATTGCGGAGACCCTGGCGGCGTTCGCGCGGGAGAAGAGCGGCGCCTCCGACGAGGAGGGCTGCCGCTTCGCCTGGGCGAAGGCGCAGAGCGTGCTCGCCGGGTCTCCGGCTGCCCTGCAGGCGCTCAAGGAGAAGCTCCGCTCGCGCATCCTCACGGCCGCGCGCCTCACCGTCGAGACGGACGGACGCGGCCGGCTGCGCCCCGTGTTCCTCAAGCCACGCAGCCTCCGGGAGTCGGCGGACGACTTCACGTCGATCCTCAGCGCGCAGGAGAAGCAGGCGCTCATGAAGTACCTCGAGAGCTCCCTGCCGCTCAAGGGCCACATCCCGCTCGCCTCGCGCACGTACGTCTTCCTCACGCCCGAGGCGACCCGCGTCGTCGAGGCCGTGCGCCGCGTGAACAAAAAGCCCGCGGCCGAGCGCCTCGCCTTCCTCGCGAACCCGCAGCGCGCGCTGATGGAGTCCCTCCGGGACGATCCGGCGGTCGCCGCCGACGAGCTCGAGGAGATCGTCGACAACGTCTTCGTCGAGACGCCGGAATTCCTCAACGAGCGCGTGCGGATGCTCGGCCCCTGGCGGCCGAAGTCGCTCTCCTTCGGCGCACCCGCCGCCAACGAATGGTTCGAGGGCGACGAAGACCATTGGGGGCTCTTCATCGACGGCTTCTACTTCTGGGCGACCGAGGAGGAGCTCAGGGACCTTCTCAAGAAGGCAAAGAAGGCTCGCGCGGCGGGCGAGGAAGAGATTGTCTTTCAGGAGAGGACCGTCTCGGTCGCTGCAGTCTCCATTCCCGACCTCAACCGTCTGGTCAAGGAGGCCGAAAAGCGCCGCCTTGACGGGAAGGCCTTCGAAGAGGACGAGTCCGATGACGAGGACGGTGACCGGAGGAAGAAGAAGGACGGCGAGGCGCCGCAGGAATCCGCGCCGGTCCGCTACGGCCCGGACATCAAGGACAACATCGAGCAGCTCGAATATGCGGTGCGCCGCACGCGGCGCGACGCCTGGACGCATGCCCTCACGGGCGTCTGCGGCACGTTGATGCCGCATCAGGAGGAAGCGCTCAAGTGGCTCCAGGGCCTCTGGAACGGCGGCGTGCCGGGGGCACTACTCGCCGACGACATGGGGCTCGGCAAAACACTCGAATGCATCGCCTTCCTCGTCTGGCTCGTTGAAGGCCACCGGCGTCAGGATTTGAGGCCGCGCTGCCTCGTGGTCGCGCCCGCGGGGCTCGTCGCCAACTGGCGCGCGGAGGCGGACCGCTGGGCGCCGGCCGCGTTGGGCGAGCCGCTCGTGCTTTCGGGCGCGGTTCTGCGCGAACTCAAGTCGCTCACGCCTTCGGACCGGGCCGAGCGCCTCGACGACCACGTCTGGTGCATCGCCACCTACGAGGCCGTGCGCAACCACTTTGAGTTCTTCCTCGGCGAATCCTGGACCGTGATGGTTCTCGACGAGGCGCAGAAGATCAAGAATCCGGTCTCGATGCTCACGGAATGCGTGAAGTCGCTCGAGACGAAGTTCACGCTCGCCATGACGGGCACGCCCGTCGAGAACAGCTTCCTCGACGTCTGGTCGATCCTCGACGCGGTCGTCCCGGGCGTCATGGGATCGGCGCGCGACTTCAACGCCCTCTGGTGCGACGACGCGCGCATTGAGGAGTGCGGCCGGGGGCTTCACGACCTTCTCTGCGGCAGCGCGCGGATGCTCGACGAGGCGGGCGCGGGCGGCGCGGTCCGCCTGATGCTGCGCCGCATGAAGACCGACCGCATCCGCGAGCTTCCTTTGAAGCGTGCGGAGCCCTTGCGGGCGGAGATGCCGCCCGAGCAGATCGAGGTCTACGACGACGTGATGCGCCGCGGCCGGGACCTCGGCGCGAAGGAGAGCATGCGCGGGCTGCAGCTTCTTCACCGGCTTGCCGCCGCGTCGCTCTCGCCCGACGATCTCTGGCGGGAAGGCGCCGGCATTTCGAATGCGGAGATCGCCCGTTCGGCGCGCCTCACCGCGCTCTTTGCGATCCTCGACGACGTTCGGGCGAAGGGCGAGAAGGCGGTGGTATTCGTGCTCCACCTCGAACTGCAGCGCAAGCTCGCGCTCGCCGTGCGCGAGCGCTACGGGCTCGACCATGTGCCGGGCATGATCTCCGGGCAGATGAATGCAGAGAAGCGCCAGGCCGTCGTGCGGGCCTTCCAGGATCCGAAGAAGGCGGGCGAATTCGACGTCGTGATCCTCACTGCGCGGGCGGCGGGCACGGGCCTCACCCTTACGGCTGCCAACCACGTCGTTCATCTTGAGCGGTGGTGGAATCCGGCCGTTGAGGACCAGTGCTCCGATCGCTGCTGGCGCATCGGTCAGAAGCGTGACGTCGTCGTCCACTACCCGCTTGCGGTGCTCCCGCACGCCGGGCGACGGAGCTACGACGAGAAGCTCGACGCTTTCCTTGCGATGAAGCGCAGCCGGAGCGAGAACATCCTCGCACCCACGGCCGGCGAGGGAGCAACGCGGGAGTTCATCCACGAGATGCTCGGAGACGATAAGTAGTGAGCGCTTGCTCCTTAAGGGGGCGGACACTGCTGCAGCATGGCGGCCGGGGGTTCTCTGACACGGCGCCGGCTCTGCTTCCCGTCGAGGAGGAAGAAGTTCCGGGGCTAATCAAAGAGGAGGCGAGCGGAGCCGTGATCAAGGGGTGGGCGGTGGGTTTGCACAGAGCGGACGGCATGCCGTTTGGAAAAGTTCGCTTGGTTTCCGCCTCAGTAGCTCACGGAGCACTTGAGGCCCGCGTTGCGGACACGTTCGGCAATGGCGTCGAGCTCCTCGTGCGTCGCCTTTTCGAGAGATTCATCCGGTGTATCCCGATCAATGGTGTAGATCGTGACGAGCATGGGGTTGATCGTCTTGATGGTCTGAAGCCAGGGCAGGACGTAGCGCTCCGTGGTGTTGTCCACCGACTCTCCTTGCCAGGTGCCCTTGAGGAACATCGTCTGTATCGTGCACCGGCCGTGAAACGCACGCATCTTTTCTACAAGCTCGTCAAGATCGTAGCGGTTCTGAGGGCGGTCCACGCGGCGGATGTATTCAACGTCCACCGTGTCGAGTTTGAGGAGCGGATTGTCAACACGGCGGAGCGCTTCAAAGATCTCGGGCTTGATGATGTGCGTGGCGTTCGTGAGGACGCAGATCTCCGCCGCAGGGGCGAGGCGGTCGCGCAGTGCGACAACGTCGTCAACAATCGCCGGGAATTCCGGGTGTCCCGTGGGCTCTCCGTTTCCTGCGAAGGTGATTGCGTTGAGCTTCATCCCCTTGTCGGCTAGATTCTTCAACTTCTTCTCAAGGGCGGTGCGTACGTCTTTTCGAGCAGGCAGCTTCGTGTGCGGGCGATGCGACATGTTGAGCCCGCACTCGCAGTAGATGCAGTCGAAGGAACAAACCTTGCCGTCGGCGGGCAGCAGATTGACACCGAGTGAAGTGCCGAGGCGGCGCGAATGAATCGGTCCGAAAACGGGGCTGGGGAAAAGAATCGTAGGCATGGCTTGGTGGCTGCTGGAGCAGCGGCAAGTGAAGGTGATGTGAATGCCTCTTCAACCCTGGCGGCATGGAGTCCGTCGCCCCGCCCTCGATTCGGAATGAATGCACTAAAAAGACCGGATCGAGGACGGGGCGTCGGATAAGTCGTCACCCGAGCTCTTCGGCAAGTCGTCCTTGAGGCTCCACGACGGGCTGAACATCAAGTCCAGGACGGTTGCGCCGCAGGAGGCATACCGCCGTCATCGCAGCGAGAGAAATGAGCGCTACGCACCAGGTGATGAAGAGATTCCCCTTTGTGAGGCCGGCGGCGAGGTAGCCCACGCCCGCGGCTACCGCGACGAGAACCGCATAGGGCAGCTGCGTCGAGGCATGCGCCATCACGGGAGTCTTCGAGCTTGCCGCTGAGAGGATGCTCGTGTCGGAGATCGGAGACGCATGGTCGCCGAAGACGGAGCCTGCAAGCGTGGCGCCGAGCACCGGGATCGTCATCGACGGATCGGTGGAATAGGTGATCGGCACGATGATCGGCACGAGGATGCCGAAGGTGGCCCAGGAAGCGCCGGTTGCAAAGGAAAGACCGCACGCAATCAGATAGATGATGACGGGCAGGAAGAGCGAAAACTCTGCGCCGAGCATCGAAACCACGCTCTCGACATAAGCCGTGGACATGAGGAGATCGCGGCAGACGCCCGAGAGCGTCCAGGCAAGAACGAGGATGACGTTGGCCGGCAGCATGAGCTTCATGCCGTCGATCGCGCCCTGCATGAAGTTCGCGAAGCTCATGATGCGGCGCGGAACGTAGAGCAGCATGGAGGCGACGAGCGTGCCGAAGGCAGCCCAGCAGAGCGCCGAAGAAGAGGAGGAGTTGCCGATCGCAGCCGGGATGCTCTGGTAGGCCGGGTCTTCTCCCCAATAGCCGCCTGAATAGAGAAGCGCAGTTACGGCGAAGACGATGAGGAGCAGGATCGGCAGCAGCATGTCGATGATACCGCCCTTGCCCGTAGGCGTCTCCTTTTCATTAGACAAAGCGTCGTCAACGGGGATGCTGTTGCGTTCGACCGCCGTCGCCATGGGGCCGAAATCCAGATTGCGCCAGAGCATGAAGAGCATGAAGCCGATCGTGAGCAGCGCGTAGAGATTCCAAGGCACCGCTTCAATGAAGGCCGACATCGTCTGGTTTTCCAGAGGCGTGCTCTGCATGGACGCACCGACGGCGGCCGCCCAGGAGGAAACAGGGGCGATGATGCAGACGGGGGCGGCCGTGGAGTCCACCACCCAAGCGAGCTTTTCCCGCGCGACGCGGCACCGGTCGGCTAGGGGCCGCATCACCGTTCCGACGAAGAGACAGTTGAAGTAGTCGTCGATGAAGATCAGAAATCCGAGGCCGCTTGCAGAAAGGAGCGTCTGGCGCTTCGTCTTCACGCAGCGGCCCGCCCAGGCGCCATAGGCCTTCGAGCCGCCCGAGAGCGAGACCAGATAGACCACTGCGCCGAGAAGCGACGTGAAGATGAGGATCTTGAACTCGAGCGTGCTCACCATGAGTGAGAAGACGACGTCGAGACTGCCGATGAGCAGATCGCCCCCCGTGGCGTACGTATAGATGAAGGCTCCCGCAAGAATGCCGATCAAAAGAGCGGAAACGACTTCCTTCGTAATGAGGGCGATCAGGATCGCGGCCAAAGGAGGCATCAGTGAGAGCCAGCCGGCGTTGAAGGGCTCCATAACGGACCTCACAAGAAAACAGATAAAAAAACGCCGGCGCGGTTTTGAGCGGACACCCAGAAGGAGAACCCAGGATGAAGCCAGATGCCGCTCGGAGGCAATGAAATCAATCCCGCTCAAAAAACCGGCCGGCGCACCCCGAAGGACACGGTTTCTGAATTGAATTCTATGTGAACGTGATTAATTCGACATTGAGGTAAACACGAAGGAAGATTTAATTTATTTGAGCAAAGATGTCGGTTTCGTATAAACGCCGTTGATTTTTGCGGAATATCCGTCCGGCTCTTCGTGGTCTGCTCGTTGAAGAGGTTGTTTTGCGGTTCTGGTGAACGGTGCTCCAATGTTCGAAGTTTATGAAAATATTCATATAAAACAATCTGTTGATCGATTGTTGAGTGAGCGAAGTGCATGGTGTTTATATTTCTTTGGGGTTTTTATGGCTTTGCATCAATTCATCAATTTTATGTTTGTTGATTGTTGATTTATCTAAAATTAGATGATTGAAAATTAAATAAACTCGGTGATTTTGTTGAGATTATTTATAACTAAGAAATTCCTCAGAAATTACACCAATACTTGCCGGCAAATGCGGAGCATAGGATTTCTCGCAAGCAGCGATGGATCAAAGGTAGATTGATTCGTTCCCTTGCACAAGGCGGTTCCCTTTTGCGAATCAAATCAGTCTTCATTCGCTGCTTCAAACCACATCTCAACGATCTTGCAAAAGATCGAAACTAAAGAGGAAATACCATGCGAAAGTTATTTGTGGCGGCCACTCCGACGACTCGCTCCGTTTTTGAATGTGAACGTCAAGTTGTTGACTTCGATACCGCCAATTTCACGCAGGTATCCATCGCCGTCATGACCGCCGACGAAGCTCTCGCCGGCAAGCTTGAACAGGTTGAATCCACCGCCTTCGGCATCCCCATCATCATCGTCAACGAAAACGGCAAGGTTGATCCGTGCCTCATCGGCCGCGCGGCGAGCATCATCGACCGCAAGGCCGACGACGCGAAGCTCTACGGCCGCCAGGTCGACACGCTCGCGCAGAAATACGAAGACTCTGTGCTGCCGCCCTTCTTCGGCAGCCTCGAAGACTATGTCGGCAACGGCCACGCGCAGTTCGACTGCCCGGGCCATCAGGGCGGCGCCTTCTTCCGCCGTCATCCGGCCGGCCGCGAGTTCGCCGAGTTCTTCGGTGAGAACGTCTTCCGCTCCGACCTTTGCAACGCCGACGTCTCGATGGGCGACCTGCTCATTCATGAAGGTGCTCCGTGCCTCGCGCAGCAGAAGGCCGCGCGCATCTACAACGCCGACAAGACCTACTTCGTGCTGAACGGCACGTCCGCCTCGAACAAAGTGGTCCTGAATGCACTCCTCTCGCCGGGCGACCTCGTGCTCTTCGACCGCAACAACCACAAGTCGAATCACCACGGTGCGCTCCTGCAGGCGGGCGCCACGCCGGTGTATCTCGAAACCGCCCGAAACGCCTACGGCTTCATCGGCGGCATCGACGAGCACTGCTTCCACGAAACCTATCTGCGCGACATGATCCGCGAGGTCAGCCCTGAAAAGGCTGAAGAGAAGCGTCCGTTCCGCCTCGCCATCATTCAGCTCGGCACCTATGACGGCACGATCTACAACGCCCGTCAGGTCGTGGACCGCATCGGCCACCTCTGCGACTACATCCTCTTCGACTCGGCCTGGGTCGGCTACGAACAGTTCATCCCGATGATGAAGGACTGCTCGCCGCTCCTCCTGGAGCTCGGGCCTGAGGATCCCGGCATCTTCGTCACGCAGTCCGTGCACAAGCAACAGGCCGGCTTCTCGCAGACCTCGCAGATTCACAAGAAGGACAGCCACATCAAGGGGCAGGCGCGCTACTGCCCGCACAAGCGCCTCAACAACGCCTTCATGATGCACGCCTCCACCTCGCCCTTCTATCCGCTCTTCGCCGCGCTCGACGTGAACGCGAAGATGCACGAAGGCAAGAGCGGCCAGCGTCTCTGGGCGGACTGCGTGCGCGTCGGTATCGAAGCGCGCAAGCTCCTGATGCACACCTGCAAGTACATCAAGCCCTTCATTCCGGCTCAGATCGACGGCAAGCCCTGGGGCGACTACCCCACCGCTGAAATCGCCCACAACCTGCGCTTCTTCGAGTTCGAACCGAAGGCGAAGTGGCACAACTTCGAGGGCTACGGCGACCGTCAGTACTTCGTCGATCCCTGCAAGCTGCTTCTCACGACGCCGGGCATCGACCCGGTGACGGGCCAGTATGCCGACTTCGGCGTTCCCGCCACGATTCTTGCGAACTTCCTGCGTGAGAACGCAATCGTTCCGGAAAAGTGCGACCTGAACTCGATCCTCTTCCTCCTGACGCCTGCTGAAGACATGGCGAAGATGGAGCACCTGATTACTCAGATCGCGCGCTTTGAAGAGTTCCTCGACGCCGACGCTCCGCTCGCGGACGTGCTCCCGTCGATCTACTCCGCGAACGAACGACGCTACCACGGCTACACGATCCGCCGTCTCTGCCAGGAAATGCATGACTTCTACAAGTCGAGGAACGTCAAGCAGCTCCAGAAGGAGATGTTCCGCCGCACGCACTTCCCGCGCCGCGCGCTCGACCCGCAGCAGGCTCACTTCGAGTTCATCCGCGGCAACTGCGAGCTCATTCCGCTCGAACAGGCCGATGGCCGCATCGCCGTCGAAGGCGCGCTGCCGTATCCGCCGGGCGTGCTCTGCTGCGTGCCGGGTGAAGTCTGGGGCAACTCGGTTCTTCAGTACTTCCTCGCGCTCGAAGAAGGCATCAACCGCTGCCCGGGCTTCGCTCCCGAACTCCAGGGCGTCTACATCAAGTCGGATCCCGACGGCCGCAAGCGCGCCTACGGCTACGTCCTCACTG
Source organism: Sutterella sp. (assembly GCF_052272535.1). NCBI lineage: Bacteria > Pseudomonadati > Pseudomonadota > Betaproteobacteria > Burkholderiales > Sutterellaceae > Sutterella > Sutterella sp. The sequence goes on from NZ_DAVZJY010000011.1 coordinate 20,287, forward strand.
AAGCCCGGGCGAAGGAACTCGGCATCAGCGACTAAGCCCTCTCACTGAACCCCGATGACGGCGGATCCCGATTCCGCCATCACAAAGCTTTTTCAAGACCTACCAGAGGAGACATTTCATGTCCAGTTCCTCGAAAATGAGCGTCACCCAGCTCACACTGCTCACCGCCCTCAACATGATGGGTTCGGGCATCATCATGCTGCCGACGAAACTCGCTGAAGTCGGCACTTTCTCCATCGTTTCCTGGATCATCACCGCGGGCGGCTCGACTGCGCTCGCCTATGCCTTCGCCAAGTGCGGCATGCTCTCACGCAACCGCGGCGGCATGGGCGGCTACGCCGAATATGCTTTCGGCAAGTCCGGCTCCTTCCTCGCAAACTACGCCTACTGCGTGTCGCTGCTCATCGCCAACATCGCCATCGCGATCTCCGCGGTCGGCTATGCCGTCGCGCTCTTCGGTTTGAAAACCTCGCCCGTTGAGACCTGCCTGCTCACGATCGGCGTTCTCTGGATCTGCACCGTTCTCAACTTCAAGGGCGCAAAGATCACAGGCATCATCTCGAACTTCTCCGCCTGGGGCGTCATCCTCCCGGTCGCCGGCCTTTCCGTGATCGGTTGGTTCTGGTTCGACCCGGCCACCTACATCGCCAGTTGGAACCCGAACCACCTGCCCACGTTCGACGCCGTGAGCGCCTCGATCTCGATGACCTTGTGGGCCTTCCTCGGTCTTGAATCGGCCTGCGCGAACTCCGAAGCCGTTGACAATCCTGAAAAGAACGTTCCGAAGGCCGTTCTCGGCGCCACACTCGGCGTCGCCGTGATCTACATCCTCTCGACCAACATCGCCGCCGGCATCGTCGGCAACGCCGAGCTGGTTCAGTCCACGGCTCCGTTCGGTCTCGTGTTCTCCACGATGTTCAACGGCACGGTCGGCAACATCGTCATGGGCATGATGATCATCTCCTGCTCGGGCTCCCTCCTCTCCTGGCAGTTCACGATCGCCCGCGTCTTCAAGTCCTCCGCTGATGAAGGCTACTTCCCGAAGTGGTTCTCCAAGGTCACAAAGGACGACGCCCCGGTGGTCGGCATGACGATCATCGTCTCGATCCAGACGCTGATGTCCTTCATGACGATCAGCCCCTCGCTCTACCGCCAGTTCAATACGCTCGTTGACCTCGCCGTCGTGACGAACGTGATGCCCTACCTCCTCTCGATGGCCGCCGTCTTCGTGATGCTCAAGGCCGAAGGCGTGACGGGCAAGCAGGCGAAGTGGGTGAAGATCATGGCTGTGATCGGTACGGCCTACTCGCTCTATGCGCTCTATGCGGCTGGCTTCAGCGCCATGATGTACGGCGCCCTCGCAACCTTCGCTGGTTGGTTCCTCTACGGTCTTGCCGCCGAGAAGCTCTTCAAGCATCCGCACGACTCCAAGCTTGCCATGGCTGCTGATGACTAAACCATCGCTTAACTAACAACCATCCGCTCTTTAAGAGTTGCTCCTCCCGCTCGCCCGGCACTTCTCCGGACGGGCGGGCCCTCGTTTTTCCCATCACTGATTTTTGGGCGTTTGCAGCGATGACAAGAGTCGTAAGCTCTTCTTGAAATGACTTTCGAGTCTTCGCCTCCAAGGTAGGAATGGGACTCCAAGAAGAACCTCTCTTTCCGGCGCGGGACGACGCAGCCGCAGAAAGGGGAGCCGCCGTACGGGCAAAGCGAGGAACCAAGAATGCACCAACCAAAACGAACAAAAATGAGCGTGACGCAACTGACGCTGCTCACGTCTCTGAGCATGATGGGCGCCGGCATCATCATGCTCCCCTCCAAACTCGCCGAGATCGGCATGATCTCGATGCTCTCATGGCTGGTGAGCGCACTTGCCTCCGGCGCCGTCGCCTACATCTTCGCGCAGTGCGGCATGCTCTCGAAGAAGCCCGGCGGCATGGGAGGCTTCGCTGAATACGCCTTCGGCCGCACAGGCGCCTTCCTTGTGAACTACACCTACGGCGTGTCGCTTTTGATCGGCAACATCGCCATCGCGATCGCCTCCGTGAACTACGGCCTGAGCATGCTCGGGCTCCATTTCCTGCCGCTCTCGGCGTGCATCGGCACCGTGCTGCTGCTCTGGATCGCTTCGGTGCTCAATTTCCCCGGCGTGCGGTTCACCGGGCGCATCACCGCGCTCTTTGTCTGGGCGCTGCTGCTGCCGCTTCTCACGCTCGTGCTGATTGGCGGCGGTTGGTTCAGCTCCGAGCTCTATGCGGCCAACTGGAATCCGAACGGACTCACGGCGACAGCCGCGATTCCGCAGAGCATTTCAATGACCTTCTGGGCCTTTCTCGGTCTGGAATCGGCCTGCGCAAACGCGGACGCCGTTGAAAATCCCGAAAAGAACGTTCCGCGCGCCGTCATCTATGCGACGCTCTTCACGGCATTCATCTACATCGCCAGCACGAACCTCATCGCAGGCATCGCGCCGAACGTCGACCTGATCGAATCCGACGCGCCCTTCGGCGTGGTCTACGCCAAGCTCTTCGGGGACGGCGCATACTACGTGGTCGCGTTCCTCCTCTGGATCGGCTGCGCGGGCTCGCTCGTCTCATGGCAGTTCACGATGTCGCGCGTCTTTCTCTCCTCGGCGCGCGTCGGACTTTTCCCAAGCGTTTTCGGCGAGGCGACGCAGAACGACGTCGCCGTTAAGGGCTTCTGCATCCTTACGACCACGCAGACGGTGCTCTGCATTCTCATCACCGCCGTGTTTTCGGCATGGACCGCCTATGAGCGCATCTCCGATTTCGCCGTCTTCATCACGCTCTTCGCCTATCTCATCTGCATGAGCGGGAGCTTTGCGCTTGCGCAGCAGGAGGGCCGCACTCCGACGCAGAAGACGGCGATGGACACGGTGGGACTCGTCGCCATCACCGCCATTTTGATCTCGGTCTACTTCCTCGAACCGATGACGATCAAGGCGGGCACGATCGTCATCTTCTTCGGTTGGTTCTTCTACGGACTCCAGACGCTGCGGATGAAGCCCAAGGATCAGTAGGCGCTCTTCTTGAAGCCGAGCTCGCTCTCATTGAGCCAGAGCGAGCGGGCGAACTCCATGAAGCGTGAGCGCTTCTTGCCGTCGGAAGCGCTCTTCGAGGGAGCTTCCTCAGCGGGTGCAACCGTTGAGGAGGCGGCGAGATCAGCCTGCTGCGCAGGTTGCGGAATCGCTTCCTCTGAATTGAGTTCAGGGGACGAGACCGATTGAGAGGGCGCGGCCGGTGTCGGCGGAGCGGGTGTAGATTCCTCTGGAACGGGCGAGGGCTCGAGGGCGAGCTGTTCGACCGGCACCACCAGACGGTAGCCGCGCTTGGGCAGGGCTGACGCACGGCGAAGTGGTCACTTCGTCGAACGATAGATCTCCACCA
>NZ_DAVZJY010000012.1:0-23339 GCF_052272535.1 Sutterella sp.
CGGCGCCCCGAAGGGCGGCCGCAGGCCGGCGTGCCGGCGCCTCATGCCCACGCACCAGACGGTGACGAGGCCCGCGCGGCGCGCCGCCTTGAGGTTGCTCAGCCCGTCGTCGACGAGCGCGGCCTCGTGCGGACGCACGCCGAGCCGCGCGCAGAGCGCGAGGAGCATCGACACGGAGGGCTTGGGGCGCCAGTCGCCGAAGAGGCGCATGTCGGTGCTCGTCACCTCGGCTTCGAAGTAGCCTTTGAGGCCGAGCGCCGGGAGAAGCTTCGAGACGTAGCTTCTCGGGCCGTTCGTGAGGAGCACCTTGCGCCCGGAGAGGCGCTCCAACACGCCGCGCTGTCCGCGGACGTCCTTCAGGTACGGACGGTAGTCGAAGTCGTGCACCGCCGGGAGAAAGACGCGCGGATCAACGCCGTGGCGGCGCCACAGGCCGATGAAGGTCGAGCCGTACTCGCGCCAGTAGAGCTCGCGCACGCGGTTCGCCTCCGCTTCGGACATGCCGAGGCGCCGCATCAGGAAGTTGTTCATGAGGACGTGGACTTCACCGAGGATCCCCGCCGAAGAGGCGAGCAGCGTGTCGTCCATGTCGAAAAACCAGACGCGGGGAGCCGGACGCAAAAACGGCACGGCGCCCGTCCCGCAGGACGTCGGCCGTGCCGCTTCCAGAATTCCGCAGTCCCCGCGGCGTCCACAGTCGGGGCGTCGCGTGGTCATGCCGGTCAGTCTCCGTACATCTTCTGCTTGAGCTCGCGGCGCTGCTGCGCCTCGAGCGAAAGCGTCGCCGTCGGGCGGGCCATCAGGCGGGCCACGCCGATCGGATCACCGGTTTCCTCACAGTAGCCGTACTCACCGTCGTCGATGCGCTTGATGGCGGCCTGAACCTTCTTGAGCAGCTTGCGCTCGCGGTCGCGGGTGCGCAGCTCGAGCGCGTGCTCCTCCTCGATCGTCGCGCGGTCGGCCGGATCAGGGACAATCGTCGTTTCTCGCAGATTCACGGTCGTCTGATCGGCGTTGGCGCGCAGCTCGTGCTCCATGTTGGAGAGGCGACGGCGGAAAAACTCAAGCTGTTCGTCGTTCATGTAGTCGCCGTCCGACATCTTGAGGATTTCTTCTGCGGTGATAGCCTTTTTTGCGCCCATCTTTTCCCTTTCCTTTTGTTGTGCATCCGGCCGCCGGGTGACGTCAGCGTCCTGGCGGACTGTTGCGTCCGCCCGAGCCTCGGGGACTGAAACATCACCCGCAAAATCAGGCTGGAGCTCTTAAGCAGGAGTGCTTTATACCTAAAATCGCCCGGCGGTGCCACTGCCGGCGGGAAGCGCGTACCACCCCCGATGGGGGTGGTGCGCCCGGTAGCCGCAGAAGACGGGGCTTCAGGCGAGACAGGTGGTCAGGCCCTTGCGGATCGCCTCTTCGGGAAGGTTGCGTCCGATGAACACCAGACGCGAGGCGGGCTTGACGTCGCCCCAGGGACCGAGCACGTCACCGGCGGCGAGCATGTGCACGCCCTGGAAGACCACGCGGCGGTCCGTGCCCGTCACATAGAGCACGCCCTTGTAGCGGAGCAGGTCCGGACCGTAGACGCTCGTGAGCGACATGAGGTAGCGCTCGAGCTTCTGCGGATCAAAGGGCTTGTCGGAGTCGAAGACGAAGGAGTGGATGTCGTCGTTGTGATGGTGCAGATGGTGGTCGTCGTTGAGGAACTTCGGATCCACGTCGAGAACGTCGTTCATGTTGAAGCCGGCGATGTTGAGCACCACGTCCACCGGGCAATCGCCCATGTTGACGCGGCGGATCGGGGCGCGGGCGTTCATGCCGCGCAGGCGCGCTTCGAGCGCCGCGAGCTCCTCGGGCGTGACGAGGTCGCACTTCGAGACGAGGATGCGGTCGGCGAAGCCCACCTGGTCGCGGGCGTTGGCCTCTTCGTCGAGCGTCTTGGAGCCGTACTTGGCGTCCACGACCGTCACGACGCCGTCGAGGCGGAAGAAGGGCGCGACGGCGTCGTCCATGAAGAAGGTCTGCGCGACGGGGCCGGGGTTCGCAACGCCCGACGTCTCGAGCACGACGTAGTCGAAGTCGAGGTCGCCGCGCTCACGGCGGTGCCGCAGATCGGTGAGCACGCGCGAGAGGTCGCCGCGGATCGTGCAGCACACGCACCCGTTGCTCATGTTGACGATCTGCTCCTTGTTCTCGGTGACGATCAGATCGTTGTCGATGTTCTCCTCGCCGAACTCGTTCTCGATCACGGCGATGCGGAACTGATGGTTCTCCTTGAGGATGCGGTTGAGCAGCGTGGTCTTGCCCGCACCCAGAAAGCCCGTGAGAATGGTGACCGGAATCTCCGGCGACTGGGATTCTTCTACCTGCATTCGTATATTCCTCCGAAGAGGCCGGCGGCTTCAGAAGGACTCCGGGCGGCCGCCCGTGAGGAAGGCCGCCCGGCGGAGCTCCGCCGGCGTCAGGGCCGCACGGCGAGGTGCATGCCCTTGAGATATTCGCCCTCGGGACAGGTCATGAGGAGCGGATGATCCGCACCCGCGCCGAAGCGGCCAACCGCCCAGACGTTGCGCCGGGAGTCGATGACGGCGCCGGCGACGATCTTCTGGAAGAGATCCACGTCCACCGCGCCCGAGCACGAAAAGGTGAAAAGCTGTCCGCCCGGCTCGAGAAGCTTCAGCCCGTTGAGGTTGATGTCCTTGTACGCCCGGGCGGCGCGGTCCACATGATAGTGGCTCGAGGCGAACTTGGGCGGGTCGAGGATCACGAGGTCGAAGTGCTCGCCCGCGTCGCGCAGACGGCGCAGGCAGGTAAAGACGTCCTCGCAGATCCACTCGGCGCGGCCGCTGAAGTCGTTGCGTTCGGCGTTGGCGCGGGCCATGGCGAGCGCCTCCTCGGAGGAGTCCACGGAGACCACCTCGTCGGCGCTGCCCTTGAGGAGCGCGAGTGAGAAGCCGCCCGTGTAGCAGAAGCAGTTGAGCGCGCGCATGCCACGGCCGTGCACGCGGCGGAACTCCTCCGCGACGCGCTGCGCCGTGAGGCGGCTCTCGCGCTGGTCGATGTAGAAGCCCGTCTTGTGCCCGACGCGCACGTCAACGCCGTACTTCACGCCGTCCTCGACCACCTCGATCGCCTGCGGGGGCTCTTCGCCCGCAAGGAGTCCGGCGCGGATCTCCAGACCCTCGCGCTGGCGGGTCGCCGCGTCGGAACGGTCGAAGACGCCGCGGGCGCCCGTCGCCTCCATGAGCACGCGGCCGATGAGCGGGCGCCACGCCTCGACGCCGGCGGCCTGGAACTGCGTCACGAGCCAGTCGCCGTACTGGTCCACGATGAGGCCGGGCAGGCCGTCGGCCTCGCCGAAGACCACGCGCACGGCGTTCGTGCGCGCGAAGAGCGGCGCGCGGGCGGCGATCGCCTCGCGAAGGCGCCGTTCGATGAAGGCGTCGTCGATCACGTCCTTCTCGTCGTACGACCAGCAGCGGGCCCGCAGGGTCGAGGCGGGCGAGAAGGCCGCCCAGGCGAGGAACCTGCCGTTGTTCGCGAGCACGCGCACGGTTTCGCCGGGCTGGGGCTTGCCGACGACGCGCTGCACGGCGGTGTCGTAAACCCAGGGGTGGCGGCGCAGGAGCGACTTCTCCTTGCCCGCCTTCAAAATGAGGTCGGCCATTTTTTGTATTCCGTCGTTTGTTTGTGTGAATGGGGTGTCAGATTTCAATCGTGCCGGTGAAGACCACTTCGGCCGGGCCGATGAGCTTCAGGGTGGCGCCCGGCCCCGTCCAGGCGCAGGCGAGCGCGCCGCCGCGGGCGGCGAACTCGACGCGCGCGTCGAAGAGCCCGCGCATCAGACCGGAGGCCATCGCCGCGCTCGTGCCCGTGCCGCAGGCGAGCGTCTCGCCCGGGCCGCGCTCCCAGACGCGGATCTTCGCCGAAGAGGCCGAGAGGCGCTCGACGAAGCCCACGTTGACGCTCTCGGGGAAGAAGCTTTGGCGCTGCAGGAAGGGCCCGACCACCTCGACGGGCGCCTCGTCGACGTCGTCCACGAAGACCGTGGCGTGCGGGTTGCCCATGGTCGCGGCGGAGAACTCCACGTCCCCGTCGATGTCCGAGCAGTAGACCCGGTAGACGGGCAGGCGCCCCTCGAGGCGCGAGAAGAGCCCCTCGATGCGCAGCGGAATGCGCTCGGGCTCGAACCCCGGCTCGCCCATGTCGGCGACCATGCGGCCGTCGGCCTCGCGCCCGACCGAGATGCGGCCCTTCATCGTCTGGAAGGGAATGGAGCTCCCCGAGGCGTATCCGCGCTCGAGCGCGAAGCGGCCGATGCAGCGTGCGCCGTTGCCGCACTGCTCGACCTCACCGCCGTCGCTGTTGAAGATCCGGTAGCGCAGCGGCTCGCCCTCATGAAGGGGCTTCTCGAGAAGCAGCAGCTGATCGGCGCCGATGCCGAAACGCCGGTCGGCGAGGCGCCGCACGAGTTCGGGCGTCACGTCGAGGGGTTGAGCGACGGCGTCGAGCACGATGAAGTCGTTGCCCGCGCCCTGCATTTTGGTGAAGTGGATGGCTTTCATCGCCCTGGAAACCTCTTGAGGAAGAAAAGTTCGGTTCGTCTGCCGCGGCCTAGTAGACCGACGGCTCACCCTCGGGTCGGGTCTTGAAGCGCCGGTGCACCCAGAGGTACTGGTCGGGGTGGCGCCGGATGTAGCCCTCGAGCTCGCGGTTGAGCCGCGCCGTGTCGGCCGCCGGATCCGCCGTCGGGAAGTTCTCGAGCGGCGCGGTGATCTCAACGCTGTAGCCCTCGTCGGTCATCGTGGCGATGCACCAGAGGACCTTCGCGCGCATCACGCGCGCGAGGCGCGAGACCATCGGGATGGTGGCGGCTTCGACGCCGAAGAAGGGCGCGAAGATGGAGTTGCGCCGGCCGTGGTCCATGTCGGGCAGATAGTAGAAGGGCAGTCCCTCGCGCATCGCCTTCATCACGGGCCGCAGGTCGTTGTTGCCCGTCTTGGCAATGAGCACCGGGTTTGAGAAGCGCAGCCGCCCCTTGAGGAGCGCCTTGTCCCAGACCGGGTTGCTCTGCTTCTGGTAGAGCGACACGCCCCGCACGTAGGTGTTGAGGGCGATGCCGGCGGCGTCGAGCCCGGCGAAGTGGGGCGAGACGACGATCACCGGGCGGTTCTCCGGATTGAGGAGATGCTCGAGCCCCTTGAAGGAGACGAGACGCCGCACCTCCTCCTTCGAGCCCGTCCAGAGCGTGCCGTGGTCGACCGCCGCGCGCGCAAGGCGCACGTAGACGCGGCGGGCGAGCGCCCGGCGCTCCCCTTCGCTCATTTCCGGGAAGCACAGGCGCAGGTTCGTGAGGATGACGTGACGGCGCTTCGGGACGGCGATCCAGAAGAGCGCTGCGGCGCAGCGCGCCAGTCCCCAGCGCACGGACATGGGCAGCACGCGGAAGGAGCGGACGATCCGCACCCAGGCGCGCGAGCAAAGTTCATTGAAGGTCATAAGGATCTCAGGCCTTTTGGGCGAGCGGCGGCGCGCCCCGCGGGCGCTTGTAGCGGTTGTAGCTCCACGCGTACTGCTCGGGCATGCGGCGGATAATGTTCTCGATCATGGCGTTCATGCGGCGGCAGTCCTCGGCCGAGTCGCCCGTCAGGGGCTCGTCCCAGCACTCCGCGTCAAGCCGCCAGCCGTTCTTCGTGCGCACGCCCCAGGCGAAGATGCGCACGGCGTCGAACTGCGCTGCGACGCGCACCGGAAGCGTCATGGTGTAAGCGGGCCGCCCGAAGAAGTCCGCCCAGACGCCTTCGCCCGACGAGGGCACCTGGTCGGGGAGCGCTCCGAAGGTGTGGCCGCCGCGCAGGCTGCGGATCACGTGCTTCACGCCCGCGAGCGTCGTCGGCACGGCCTCGATGCCGGGCGCCTGACGCGCCTCGCCCACCACCGCGCGCAGGATCTCCTTGCGCGGCGGCCGGTAGAGGATCGTGATGCGCCGCCCCGTCTCCTTGAAGAACGTCCCGGCGAGCCACACTGGGAGCACTTCGAAGCACCCGACGTGCGGCGTCATGAAGACCACCGGACGGCCCGAGCGCATCGCCTCGCCGATGAGCCGCTCCGCGGCCGGCTCCACATCGACGCGCCCGAGCACCTCCTTGACGGGGCGGTACCAGACCCAGACGCTCTCCATCGCCTGGCGGCCCGCATTGCGGCCCGCCCGCGCGTAGATGCGGGGGTCCGAATAGCCCGCCGCGCGCATGTTCTCGCGCGTGCGGCGGCGGTAGCCGGGTGCAAGCCAGAAGGTGAGCTCGCCCACGAAGGCGCCGAAAAGCTGCAGAAAGCCGAGCGGGAGGCGCGCGGCGAGCGTGAGTAGCCGATGCATGCGGATAGGGAGAATGGAGTATGGGCGAATCTGCAATTTTACCGCCCCCGCCGCCCGAATCCGCACGCCCGGCGGTGACCTGCGCCCGCGGCGGCCGTCCGCGTGCGGGCACATGTCTGCATCAACTTTCCATTGTTTTCAAATGGTTGCGTAGTGACCAGGGAGCCGGTCCGCGGCCGGGCGGGTGGCGAAAAAATCCCTTCGGACGTCAGGTTTTCTTAATTGCCTCTGCTGTATCATTGCGCGCGTTCGCCGAGTTAACAGGACAACTTGCGGGGCGAAATACAAATACCGCTAAAGCGTCTCCCGCTTGGAGCCAAGACCAATGCGCAGAGCGCTTCCTCCCATCCAAACCTCCGGAGTGAATTTTGGCCATGGCCAGTGAATTTCTCTTTACCTCTGAGTCCGTCAGCGAAGGTCATCCCGACAAGGTCGCCGACCAGATTTCCGACGCCGTTCTCGACGCCTGCCTCGAGCAGGACCCGATGAGCCGCGTCGCCGCCGAAACCCTCTGCACCACGGGCCTCGTCGTGCTCGCGGGCGAGATCACCACGAACGCCTCGGTCGACTACATCGGCCTCACGCGCAACGTGCTCAAGAAGATCGGCTACGACAACACCGAATACGGCATCGACCACCGCGGCTGCTCCGTGCTCGTGGGCTACGACAAGCAGTCCGCCGACATCGCCCAGGGCGTCGATCACGCGATGGACGACGAGCTCAACCTCGGCGCCGGCGACCAGGGCCTGATGTTCGGCTTCGCCTGCGACGAGACGCCGACCCTGATGCCCGCGCCGATCTACTACGCCCATCGCCTGATGGAGCAGCAGAGCAAGGTCCGCAAGAACGGCACCCTGCCCTTCCTGCGTCCCGACGCGAAGAGCCAGGTGACGATGCGCTACCGCGACGGCCGTCCCGTCGGTGTGGACACGATCGTCATCTCCTCGCAGCACGCCCCCGAGATGTCCGACGGCGACAAGATGAAGCCCGAGTTCACCGAGGCCGTGGTCGAGCACATCATCCGCCCGGTGATCCCGGCCGAATGGCTCAAGGACACGAAGTTCCTCATCAACCCGACCGGCCGCTTCGTCGTGGGCGGCCCGCAGGGCGACTGCGGCCTCACCGGCCGCAAGATCATCGTCGACACCTACGGCGGCTACTGCCCGCACGGCGGCGGCGCCTTCTCGGGCAAGGACGCCACGAAGGTCGACCGCTCGGCCGCCTACGCCTGCCGCTACGTCGCGAAGAACATCGTCGCCGCCGGTCTCGCCACCTACTGCCTCGTGCAGGTCGCCTACGCGATCGGCGTCGCCGAACCGATGAACGTCACCGTCTTCACGAACGGCACCGGCCGCATCCCCGACGCGCAGATCGCCGAACTCGTGCGCAAGCACTTCGACCTGCGCCCGCGCGGCATCATCCAGATGCTCGACCTGCGCCGTCCGATCTTCTCGAAGACCGCCGCCTACGGCCACTTCGGCCGCGAGGAGCCGGAATTCACCTGGGAGAAGACCGACAAGGCCGAGGCGCTACGCGCCGCGGCGGGCCTCAGCTGAGGCTCCGCGTCCTGAAGCCCGCCCTACGCGGCGGGCCGGTCGTACGCCAGACGGGCGGCGCACTTCCCCCTGCGGAAGGCGCCGCCCGCTTCGTTCCGGCCGTATGATCCCTTCTACCCAATCTCTGCCGCGCCCTCCGCTCCCCGCGGAGGACGCCTCACCACTGACCATCCGAAGATGACCAAAAAACGCGTTCTCACCGGCATCAACACGACCGGCACCCTGCACATCGGCAACTACGTCGGCGCGATCCGTCCGGCGATTCAGGACAGCCGCGCCCCCGACGTGGAGAGCTTCTTCTTCCTCGCCGACCTCCACGCGCTCATCAAGTGCCAGGACCCGGCGCGCATCGAGCGCAGCCGCATGCAGATCGCCGCGACCTGGCTCGCCGCCGGCCTCGACCCGGAACGCGTCACGTTCTACCGTCAGAGCGACATTCCCGAAATCCCGCTCCTCTGCTGGATGTTCGACTGCGTGATGTCCAAGGGGCTTCTCAACCGCGCCCACGCCTACAAGGCCGCCGTCGACCAGGCAGTCGCCGCGGGGAAGGACCCCGACGCCGACGTCTCCATGGGACTCTTCTCCTACCCGGTGCTGATGGCCGCCGACATTCTGATGTTCAACGCCGAGGAGGTCCCCGTCGGCCACGACCAGCTCCAGCACCTCGAGATGGCCCGCGAGGCCGCGCAGCGCTTCAACAACCTCTACGCCTCGCCCGAGCACCCGTTCTTCGTGCTCCCGCAGGCGACGGGCGGCAGCGCCGTCGAAGTTCTCCCGGGTCTCGACGGGCGCAAGATGAGCAAGTCCTACAACAACGTGATTCCGCTCTTCGAGGGCGGCCGCGCCGCGCTCGATGCGGCCATCGCGCGCATCGTGACGGACAGCCGCGCCCCGGGCGAGCCGAAGGATCCCGAGAGCACCTCGCTCACGGTGATCTACGACGCCTTCGCCGCGCCCGAAGAGCGCGAAGCCTTCCGCGCCGAACTCCGCGGCGGCCTCGGCTGGGGCGAGGCGAAGAAGCGCCTCGCCGACAAGATCGACGCCGAGATCGGCCCGATGCGCGCCCGCTATGAAGACCTCATGGCGCACCCGGAGGTGCTCGAGGAGATCCTGCAGGAAGGCGCCCGCAAGGCCCGCGCGATCGCCACGCCCTTCATGGCCGAGCTGCGCCGCGCCGTGGGCCTCAAGGCCTTCACCGAAGGCGCCGCCGCGCGCGCCGCCGCGAAGAAGGCCGAAAAGAAGGCGAAGGCCGTCTTCAAGCAGTACCGCGAGAAGGACGGGCGCTTCTACTTCAAGCTCATCTCGCCCGCGGGCGAGGAGCTCCTCGTCTCGACGGGCTTCGACTCGGGCCGCGACGCGGGCGTCTGGGTCGGACGCCTCAAGAAGGAGGGCGAGGCGGCGCTTGAAGGCGCTCCTGTCGTCTTCGCTGAGGGCGTCGCGCGCGACGCCGTCGCGGCGGCGCTCCTCACCTTCATCGAGGATGAGGAGGCCTGACCGGGCGCTCTGATTTTTTTCATAATAATCACCACGAAAAGGCGGCTATAATGCCGCCTTTCGCTTCATGCGCCCTTTTCCGGGGCGTACGTGAAGCGCGTGCGGCTGCGGCCGAGGAGCGCTGCGACGGGACCCATCTCCCGCGAGGCTCGGCCCCGAGCACGAAACCTCTTCAAACGGCGCTCGACCATTTCCTCCAAGACTTCAAAATGGACGCTACCGAAAACTACGTCATCGCCGACCTCGGCCTCGCCGACTGGGGCCGCAAGGAAATTCAGATCGCCGAGGTCGAGATGCCCGGCCTGATGGCCATCCGCCGTGAATACGCCGCCGCACAGCCGCTCAAGGGCGCGCGCATCTCGGGGTCGCTGCACATGACCATCCAGACGGCCGTGCTGATCGAGACGCTCACCGCGCTCGGAGCCGAAGTCCGCTGGGCGAGCTGCAACATCTTCTCGACGCAGGACCACGCCGCCGCCGCGATCGTCAAGGACGGCGTCTCCGTCTTCGCGCGCAAGGGCGAGACGATCGAGGAGTACTGGTCCTACACGCACCGCATCTTCGAGTGGCCCGACGGGGGCTTCTCCAACATGATCCTCGACGACGGCGGCGACGCGACGCTCATGCTCCACCTCGGCGCGCGCGCCGAGAAGGATCCCTCCGTGGTCGCCCACCCGACCAACGAGGAGGAGACGGCGCTCTTCGCGCAGATCCGCGCGCACCTCGAGAAGGACCCGCACTGGTACTCCACGCGCCTTGAGAAGATCCTCGGCGTCTCCGAAGAGACCACGACCGGCGTGCACCGCCTCTATCAGATGCACGAGCGCGGCGAGCTGCGCATCCCGGCGATCAACGTGAACGACTCCGTCACGAAGTCCAAGTTCGACAACCTCTACGGCTGCCGCGAGTCGCTCGTCGACGGCATCAAGCGCGCCACCGACGTGATGGTGGCCGGCAAGGTCGCCGTCGTCGTGGGCTACGGCGACGTGGGCAAGGGCTGTGCGCAGGCGCTGCGCGCCCTCTCCGCCCAGGTCTGGGTCGTTGAAGTCGATCCGATCTGCGCGCTGCAGGCCGCGATGGAGGGCTACCGCGTCGTCACGATGGACTTCGCCAAGGACAAGGCCGACATCTTCGTCACCGCCACGGGCAACGTCCGCGTGATCACCCACGAGCACATGCTCGCGATGAAGAACGAGGCGATCGTCTGCAACATCGGGCACTTCGACAGCGAAATCGACGTCGCCTCGATGCGCGGCTACAAGTGGGAGAACATCAAGCCGCAGGTAGACCACATCACGCTGCCCTCGGGCAACCGCATCATCCTCCTCGCCGAAGGCCGCCTCGTGAACCTCGGCTGCGCCACGGGCCATCCGTCCTACGTGATGAGCTCCTCGTTCGCGAACCAGACCCTCGCGCAGATCGAGCTCTTCTGCCACCACGACCGCTATCCGGTGGGCGTGTACATCCTGCCGAAGCACCTCGACGAGAAGGTCGCGCGCCTGCAGCTCACGAACCTCAACGCCGAGCTCTCCGTGCTCACCGACGAGCAGGCCGCCTACATCGGCGTCAAGAAGGAAGGCCCCTACAAGCCTGAAAACTACCGCTACTGACCGTCGCAGACGGCGGCCCTGCGGGGCCGCCGCGCACGGCCCGGAAATCCCGGAAATCCCGAAAATCCCGGAGGGGCGAGAGCCTCTTCGGGATTTTTGTCTTCCCGTGCGTCGCCCGCAGGAGGCCGTGTCAGAAGACGCCCGCGTCCGTGATGATGAGGTCGAGCGGCAGATCGTGCGTCTCGAAGATGGACTCCTCCACCTCGTTCACGCCGTAGCCGAGGCCGAGCAGCCGCGGCGAGCAGCTCGTCTGCATCACGCGGGCGATGTAGCGGTCGAAGTAGCCTCCACCGTAGCCGAGCCGCCGGCGCGAGCGGCTCCAGCCGAGGCAGGGAATCACGAGCGCGTCGGGCACGACGCGCGGGCCCGTCGGCGCGGCGATGCCCGCCGCATCGGGCGCGAGCGGCTCGCCCGGCATCCACCGGCGGTACTCCATCTCCGAAGCATCGCGGTTGAGGCACCAGGGGAGCGCGAGCGACCGCCCCGGCGCCTCCCGCACCCAGCGGGCGAAGACCTCGCCCGCATCGGGCTCGCTCCCGATGGGCGAGTAGACGCCGAGCGTGAGCACGCGTCTCTCGTCCCGCAGCGCCCGTTCGAGCGCGCCGAGAAGCCCCTTGCGCGCATCCGGTCCAACGGCGCGCCGCAGCTCGCCCATGCGGCGGCGCACCAACAGCTTGTCCCCGCTCATCACGCCTCCTCCGTCTCTCTCCGCGGGGAGGTCCGCAGCCGGCCTTCCGGCGCATTCGTCCTCCCGCATCACTCCGCTATATTAGGCGCCTGTTCCCGGCTCCTCTGCTCCTTCCGCCCATCTCCATGCGCCGACTTTCCCTTGCGCCGATCGTTTTTGCGATGCTCGCGGCCTGCGCCGCCCATGCGGCCGCTGCCCCGGAGGCTGCGGCCGGTGCGGAGCCCGCATCGGAAGCGCGCCTCCCCGCGCCCGTCATGCCCGCGGGGCTCGTCTCCATTCCGATCGCAGAACGGCTGCAGTCGCTCGCCGCACGCGAAGACGCGCCGCGCGTCTGGGAGGAGGAGAACGCCGTCGGCGTGCATCCCGAAGAGGTAATCCGGCGCGCCGACGCAGCGCTCAAGACGCTCCTCACCCGCACGGAGCCCCTCGCCGGCGCCTCGCCCGCCGCGCCCGAAGCGGCCGCTCAGGCGGCCTACGCGGCCGCGCGCGTCACGGCAAGCCTCATCGAAAACCCGGTGGACGACCCGCTCGACGATGCGCTCCTCGCGCCGCACCCCGCTCCGCTCGACTACGTGCTCCTCGAGGCGAAGACCTGCTTCAGTCAGGGACGGCTCAAGGACCTCGAGGAGCTGCTGCCCCTGCTCGACGGCCACCCCCTGAGGAGCTACGCCGAACTCTGGCGCATCACGCTCGGACTGAAGGCCGCGCCCGACGATCCGGCCGCGCACTACGCCTTCGAGCGCTTCATCGAGCTCCATCGGGGCGAATACGTCGCCGAGCGCGCCGCAACGGACTACCTCGAGATCGCGGAGGACCGGCTCAACGCCGAAGCCTTCCACAAGATCTACGACCGGCTCGAGTGGAATCAGACCGAACCCGCCGTCGCGGCCTGGAAGGCCTACTACGACCTCGAGGAGGCCGTCGCGAAGAACCGCGGCCGCGCCGAGGCGCTCGCCGCCGCGAAGCGCCTCTACCGCGACGCCAGCCCCGTCTCGAAGACGCCCTTCAGGAAGCTCGGCGACGCCGTCGCCCGGGCGGACCGCTCCTGGCTCTGGACGCGTGTCGTGCTCCTCGTGCAGAAGGGAGCGGGCGCAGAGACGAAGCGCGCCCTCGCGGCGCTTCCCCGCCCGGAGCTTCCCGCGCCCATCGCCGAGCTCCACCTCATTCTCGACCGGCCGCAGACGTGGCTGCGGCGCCAGAAGCGCCTCGCGGCTCTCCCGCCGCGCCTTGCCGTCTTCGCCGCGCTCCGGCTCGCCCGCAGCGCCCCCGCCGACGCGGCCCGCGTCGCTCTGGCGGCGGTGGACCCGCAGGCGGGCGCCTTCTGGCGCACGCTCGTCTGGTCGCAGATCGGCTTCACGGCGACCACGCGGCTCGATCCTCGCGCGAACGACTGGTTCGCGCGCGCGGGCGACGCCCTGCCCCTCGACTCTCCGGCCGTTTCGAACCCCGGCCAAATCGCCGCCTGGCGCGCCCGGGCGGCCCTGCGTGCGGGCAACTGGTACGCGCTCGGCCGCTTCATCGACGCGATGCCCGCCGACGCCGCGCGCGGGGAGACCTGGATCTACTGGAAGGCGCGCTCGCTCGAGGCGCGCGGCCTCAAGGACCTCGCGCACCGTGAGTATGCGCGCATCGCCGACAACATCACCTTCTACGGCAAGCTCGCCGACGACGCCCTCGGACGCCCCTACGCCTTCTCGCGTCCGCCCGCGGCGATGCCCGCCGGGGACGCAGTCGCGCGCTGGGGGCGCAATCCGTCCGTGCAGCGCGCCGAAGCCTTCTACCGGATGAACCTCTTCTACGAGGGCCACCGGGAGTGGAACTGGGCGATGCGCGGCATCTCGCCCGAAGACGCCGTCGCGCTCGCCGCCTACGCCCGGCGCGAGCGGCTCATCCACCGCATGATCAACACGAGCATGAAGAGCGGCACGGCGCTCGTCGTGATCGAGCAGCGCTTTCCCCGTCCGCACGCCGCCCTGATCGAGCGCGCGGCGGCCGCGCAGCAGCTGCCCGCCGCCTGGATCTACGGTCTCATCCGGCAGGAGTCGCGCTTCATCCCGGCCGTGAGCTCCGCGGTCGGCGCCCGCGGCCTCATGCAGGTCATGCCTGGCACCGCCGCCTGGATGGCGCGGCACCTCGGCATCGAGAACTTCGCGCAGGCGCACCTCACCGGGCTCGAGATGAACCTCGTGCTCGGCACGGCCTACCTGCGCATGCTCGAGGAGGACATGGGTGGCAGCCGCGTGCTCGCCACCGCCGCCTACAACGCCGGCCCCAACCGCGCGCGCATCTGGCGCGACACGCTCAAGGACGCCATGGAGGCGGCCGTCTTCATCGAGACGATCCCCTACCACGAGACGCGCGAGTACGTGAAGAACGTCCTCGCGAACACCCACACCTACGCGATGCTCGAGAAGACGCCCGCCGAGCGCTTCACGACGCTCGCCGGCCGGGTTCTGCCCAACCTCGAGAAGACGGCCGACCTTCCCTGAACACCAACGCCATGCAGATCTACTCCGTCGGCGGCTACGTCCGCGACACGCTTCTCTCCGCCCGAGGGCTTCCCGTCGAACCGGGCGACCGCGACTGGGTCGTGGTGGGCGAGACGCCCGAAGCCATGGCCGCCCGAGGGTTCCTTCCCGTGGGCGGCGACTTTCCGGTCTTCCTTCACCCGAAGACGCACGAGGAGTACGCCCTCGCGCGCACCGAGCGCAAGACCGCGCCGGGGTACCACGGCTTCGTCTTCCACGCCGCGGCCGACGTGACGCTCGAAGACGACCTGCGCCGGCGCGACCTGACGATCAACGCCATCGCGATGGACGACCGCGGCCGCCTCATCGACCCCTACGGGGGCGTGGCGGACCTCGCGCGGGGCGTTCTGCGGCACGTGAGCGAAGCGTTCTGCGAGGATCCCGTGCGCATCCTGCGCGCGGCGCGGTTCGCGGCGCGCTTCCCGGGCTTCTCCATCGCCCCGGAGACGCTCGCCCTCATGCGCCGGATGGTGGAGGCGGGCGAAGCCGACGCGCTCGTGCCCGAGCGCGTCCTCGCCGAATTCACCAAGGGGCTTTCGGCCCCGCAACCCTGCCGCATGCTCGACGTGCTCTGCGCGTGCGGCCTCTGGCGGCGCCTCTACCCGCAGGTGCGCCTCACGGGTCTCATGCGCGCGCGGCTGCACCGCGCCTGCCGGCGCGGGCTGCCCCTTCCCCTGCGGCTCGCCGCGCTCGCCTCGGGCCTTCCCGACGGCCGCTCGGCGAAGGCCTTCCTCGCGGGGCTGCGCGCGAGCGCCGAGGCTCAGGACCTCGCGCAGATCCTCGGCGACTGGACGCCCCGGCTCCACGCGCTCTCCACGCCCGAAGAGACGGCGGAGCTCTTTCGCGGCTGCGACGCACTGCGGCGCCGCGCGCGCATGGAGATGCTCCTCGAGTACCGTGAGAAGGCGCTCGAATCCGAAGGCCGAGGAATGGCGGACGACGCGCGCCTCAGGCGCGCGCTCGACGCGTGGTGTTCAGTCGATGCGGGCGCCGCGGCGCGCACCGCCCCCACACCGCGGGAGATACCCCTGCGGGTGCTCGAAGCCCGCCGCGAGGCGCTTCGCGCCGCCTGGGGCTAGAAGAGCAGTTTGGCGAGCACGAGGGCGAGCACCGCAAGGAGAATGGTGCTCATGAAGGGGAGCTCGACCTCGCGGCCGAGCACGCGGAAGTTCAGGTCTCCGGGCAGCCGCCCGAGGCCGAAGCGCTTCAGTGCGGGCATGGCGCCCAGAAGCAGAAGAAGAATGATGAAGATGACGATAGCCCAGCGCATGGTCCGCTCATTCTATCGGACCCCCGCACTCGCCCTAGAATGACGCTCCTCCGGACGCATCCCTCCCCTCGAAGCCCCATGTCACTTCCGACCCCCGAATCCCTGCGCGCGACCTGCCGCCGGATCTTCCTGCGCGGCCTTCGGCTCTCGTGCCGCATCGGCGCCTACGACCACGAACGCACGGCGCCGCAGTCCCTCCTGATCGACTGCGACCTGTGGGTGCGGCTCGACGCCTCGACGAGCAGCCGCGACGCGCTCGAAGACGTCTTCAACTACGACGACGCCGTCGCGGTGCTGCGCGAGGAGGCCGCCCGCGGCCACACGGACCTGCAGGAGACGCTCCTCGACCGCATGATCGAGCGGCTCTGCGCGCTCCCGGGCGTCGAGCTCGTGCGGCTTGCGACCGCCAAGCCCGAAGCCTATCCGGACGTGCAGGCGGTCGGTATTGAAACCTGGCGTGCGCCCTCGTCCGCCATGCATAACTCATGAGCAACATGACTGAGAACACGATCCCCATCTTCTCGGCGCCCACGGGCGAGACCCCGCCCTCGGAGCGCAACCGCAAGTCCGTCTCCCAGAAGAAGCTCGAAAAGCGCGTCGTCCGCCTCACCGGCCAGGCGATCACGGACTTCGGCATGATCAACGAAGGCGACAAGGTGATGGTCGCGATGAGCGGCGGCAAGGACAGCTACGTGCTCCTCGACACCTTGAAGACCCTTCAGGCCCGCGCGCCGATCCACTTCGACCTCCTCGCCGTCAACGTCCACCAGCACATTCCGGGATTCCCGCTCGAACAACTCCGCGGGTTTCTTGAATCCTCGGGCGTGCCGTACCACATCGAAGATCAGGACACGAACAGCCTCATCCAGAAGCTCATCCCCGAAGGCCGCAACGTCTGCTCGCTCTGCGCGCGCCTGCGCCGCGGCATCCTCTACCGCGTCGCGCGCGAACACGGCTGCAACAAGATCGCCCTCGGCCACCACATGGACGACATCGTGAGCACGCTGCTGCTCAACCTCTTCTACGGCGGCCGCCTCAAGGCGATGCCCCCGGCGCTGCTCAACGACCGCAAAGACTGCATCGTCATCCGTCCGCTCGCCTACGTGCGCGAGTCCGAGACGGAGAAGCTCGCGCGCATCCGCGGCTATCCGCTCGCGACCAAGGGCATCTGCGGCGCGGGCGAGAACCTCAAGCGCCAGGAGATCAAGGCACTCATGAAGTCCTGGGATCGCGAGTTCCCCGGGCGCATCTACAACATCTTCATGAGCCTCACGCGCGTCTCGCCTTCGCACCTGCTCGACCAGTCGCTCTACGACTTCCGCGCCTTCAAGCCCCTGCTGCCCGCAGCCGCGGCGCCCGCCGAAGACGACTGAGCGCCCGTTTCGCCCGCCGGGCGGCCTCGGCTAGAATTCTCCCCGTAGACAAAAGGCCGCAGGAGCGGCCCGCCTCTCCGAGGCTCCCCATCGACCCATCGTTCCCACCCGTCACGATCTTCAAATGAGAACCCGTTCGCTGAAAGTCATCGACATGGCCGTCCACAAGGTGGCCACCACCACTCCGGAGAAGACCATTCAGGAATGCGCCGTCCAGATGCGCCGCGAGCACGTCGGCAGTCTGGTCGTCATTGATGAGAACGCCAAGCCCCTCGGCATGATCACCGACCGCGACATCACCATTGAGGGCGTCGCGAAGGGGCTCGACCTCACCCGCACGTCCGTGAGCGATCTGATGACCGCCCCGGTCGTCACCGCCGCGGAGAACGAAGGCATGGTGGTTGCGCTCGCCCGCATGCGCGAGAACGGCATCCGCCGCCTGCCCATCGTGGATGAATCCGGCCGGCTCGTCGGCGTGATCACCAACTCGAACCTCATCAAGGAGCTCTCCGAACTGCTCGACAGTCTCGTGCGCAACATCAGCTCCTCGAAGACGCGCGAAGTGGCGCTGCGCTCCGAATAAGCGCCCCCGCCCCGGCCCGACGGAAAACCCGCCCGGCTCTCGTCGAGAGAGTCCGGGCGTTTTTATTCGTCCCTATACCGTCAATGTTCCACGTGAAACATCGAGGCCTCCACAGACCGTGGTTGTTCCACGTGGAACAAAAAAACGGAGCGCCCGGGAGGTGGACCCGGGCGCTCCTGCTTCTTTCGGCGAAGGCTCCGCGCGGGCGGAGTCTTCGGGCTACTTCTTCGGCTGCTGCGCGAGGAAGCGCGGCACGACGGGCGGGTCGAGCTCATTGGCGAGAAGCGGCGGCACACGGCTCTCGGCCGTCTCGAACATCGCGCTCGCGCGTCCGACGATGAGCGGATCCACGGCGCCCACGGCCTTGAGGTCGCGGTTGGCGTAGGGAATGAGGCGCAGCACATAGCGCATGGCGTTCAGGCGGGCGCGTTTCTTGTCGTCGGACTTGATCACCGTCCAGGGCGCCTCGGGCGTGTCGGTGGCGAAGAACATCGCCTCCTTCGCCCGGGTGTAGTCGTCCCACTTGTTGCGCGACGCCTCATCGATGGGCGAGAGCTTCCAGCGCTTCAGGGGCGAAACCTTGCGCTCGCGGAAGCGCCGCTCCTGCTCCTCGCGGGAGACGGAGAACCAGAACTTGATCACGTAGGTGCCCGAGCGCACGAGGTTGCGCTCGAATCCGGGCACCTCGCGCATGAACTCGTAGTACTCCTCTTCGGTGCAAAAGCCCATCACGCGTTCGACGCCGGCGCGGTTGTACCAGGAGCGGTCGAAGAAGACGATCTCGCCGCAGGTGGGCAGATGCTCGACGTAGCGCTGGAAGTACCACTGGCCGCGTTCGCGCTCCGTGGGCTTGTCGAGCGCCACCACGCGCGCGCCGCGCGGATTGAGGTGCTCCATGAAGCGCTTGATCGTGCCGCCCTTGCCGGCCGCATCGCGCCCTTCGAAGATGATGACGACCTTCTGTCCGGTCTCCTTCACCCAGGCCTGCAGCTTGAGGAGCTCGACCTGAAGGCGGAACTTCTCGGCCTCGTATACGCTGCGGCGCATGCGGTTGACGTAGGGATAGGCGCCGTTGAGCCAGTTGGGGTTGAGCTCGTTCTCCTCCCGGTTCTTCTTCTCCTCGCGCTCCTTGTGCTTTTCCGTGAGCTCTTCGATGAGTTCGCGCAGAATGACCGCGCGGTCCTCCTCGGACTGCCCGGAGAGGATCTCGTCGATGAGCTCCTGCTTGCGGTTGAAGGCCCGTTCGGTCTGCGTGCGGCGGATGTGGTTGAGCACGTCGCGCACGTTGCGAAAGCGCGGCGGCCGGTCGATCTTTTCGTTGGCGTAGAGCGGCGCGGCGGGAGCGGAGTCGGAGGCGGGCGCCGGTGCGGGCGGAGAAACGGCTGGCTTCGTGTCTTTCTTCTCTTCTGTCATCGTTGCTCCTCAATGGGATTGCGGACGGGGCGCCGTCCGAAGCGGCCCGCCCGCGGTGAAAAATCAGTCCGACGACTCCCCGGCGGCGTCTCTGAGCGAAAGCAGAAACGCATAGATCTCCTGCCGGGGGCGTCCAGTGCGTCGCGCCGCGATGGCGGCGAGCCTGGAGGCGGGCATCTCCGGGGCGAGATCGCGCAGCCAGGCCTCGTCCTCCGGAAGCAGCGTCTGCGGCCTCGGAGGCTCTTCATCCACCAAAACAACATACTCTCCCCGCGGCTCGTGCGCATCGGCGAATTGAACGAGATCGGCCGCGCGCAGGGAAATGATCGTTTCAAATTTCTTCGTGAGCTCCCGGGCGACGACCACGCGGCGCTCCGGAGCGAGCTGCGCGCCGAGCTCGTGCAGAAGGTCGAGGATGCGGTGCGGCGCCTCGTAGAGCACGAAGGGCTCGAGGCGGCTGCGCAGACCGGCGACGGCGTCCCGGCGCTGCTTGGGCTGCGGCGGCAGAAAGCCGATGAAGGAGAAGCCCGCGCCGAGAAGCCCCGCAGCGGAGAGCGCCGTCACCGCGGCCGAAGGGCCGGGGACGGGAATGATCCGGCGGCCGAGGCCGCGCAGGTACTCCACCGCCCGGGCGCCGGGGTCGGAGACGGCGGGCGTGCCCGCATCGGTCACGAGCGCGACGCGCTCGCCCGCGGCGAGCAGCGCTTCAATTTGCTCCGCTCCGTGGCGTTCGTTATGCTCACGAACCGAGAGAAGCTTCGCCTCGATGCCGAAGCGTTCGAGGAGCTTGCGGGTCTCGCGCGTATCCTCCGCCGCAATGGCGTCCACCTTGGACAGCACCCAGAGCGCCCGCAGCGTGATGTCCCCCATGTTGCCGATCGGCACGCCGACGACGTAGAGCGCCGCCGCAGGAAGCTCCTGACAGGGCAGACCCGCCGCCTGCATCAGGACATCATCAGACCAAAGATTGTTTAGGGAATTCATGCCGTTTTCTCGTCGTAACTTCGTTTTTTCCGTGGGCCTTCTGGCGCTAGGTAGTTTAAGCGCAGCCTACGCCGCTCAAGAAACCGAAACCGGCAGTCAGCCTGAACCTCAGCCCGCCGCCGCGGAGGTGTCCGCCCCGTCGCGGCAACTCACCATCGCGCTCCTGATGCCGCCCGACGACTCGCCGTTCCTGGCGGCGGCCCGCATCGTCGGCAACGGTCTTTCGGCCGCGAACGCCGCGAGCGCGCGCCCCGCCAACCTTCTGATGATCGAGGCGCAGAAGGGCGCCACGATCCACGACCAACTTCAGGCGGCCGTGCTCGCGGGCGCCGACGTCGCCGTCGGCCCGATCGAGCGCGAGGCGGTCGTGCGGCTCGCCCACGAAGCGTCGCTGCCGCTCCCGGTCGTCGCGCTCAACGCCGCTCCCGGCAAGGCCGCGCCCGAAAACCTCATCATGCTCTCGGTCTCCACGGAGGCCGAGGCCGAATGGATCGCCCGGCTCGCCGTGCGGGCGCTGCCCGCGCACACGACGTCGGGGGCGCTTCCCAAGGTCGCCGTGATCACGGGCGCGAGCAGCTGGGAGACGCGCATCCGCGACGTCTATGAGAAGACGCTCAAGGCCGCCGGAATCGCCTTCGACGTCTTCCCGCTCGACGTCGCCGCCCTCGATGATCTGCAAAAGCGCCTCGAGCCGCAGCTCTCCGAGGCCGATGCGCTGCACCTTGCAGAGGCAAGCCGCGAGGCGCTCGCCAAGGCGACCGACGATGCGTCGCGCCGCCGCGCCGCCAAGGCGGCCCTCCGGGAGCGGCGCACCCTGATCGCCGCCTCCGAGCCGCCCTATCAGGCGGCGCTCCTTGCGCTCTCCGCGCAGGACGCGGGGCTCGTGCGCAACCGGCTGCCGCAGCGCATGCGCGTCTGGGCGACCTCGGCGAGCAACCCGGGCGACCCGCTCACGAGCTCGACGGCGACCACCCTCGCCTACGACCTCGACGAACTCGTCTTCAGCGAATGCCCGCTCGTCGTGCGCTACGACGCCGCGGGGTTCGAGGCGCGCTTCGCCGCCGCCATGCCCTACTCGCTCTCGGCGAAGCGCCTCTTCGCACTGGGCGCCGACGCGCGTGAGATCGCGGCGCAGTGGTCCCAGAAGAAGACCATCATCCAGTATTCAGGCGAGACGGGACGGCTCGAGCTCAATCGGCTCGAGAGCCCGGTGGTCGCACGCGAGCCGCAGACCGTCGTCGTCACGCACGGCCGGCTCGTGGAGATCGACCCGCAGGCGGCCTCCCGCGAGGTTCTGCCCGCCGTCGAGCCGCCGCCCGACCCGAGCACGATGACCTTCGTGAACGTCCGCGAGATGGAGCACAACGTGCGCCGCGAAGGCGTGAAGAGCATCATCCTCGATGACCCGGGCGCCGGACCCGCCCCCACGCCGATGCTGCCGAATGCGGCGCCCGCACGGCGTCCCGCCGCTCCGGCCGCCTCCGTCCTCCCGGGCGTGCCGCTCACGCCGGAAGCCGTGCCGCAGATCCCCTGATCCGCGTCCCGCCTTCATCCCGTCACCGCGGGCCGGCCCCTGAAAGCGCGCCGGCCCCTTTTCATTTCATTCCTCCCGACTCATGGCCCTCATCACCCTTTCCGACGCCCATCTCGCCTTCGGCGACCTGCCGCTTCTCGACGAAGCCGCCCTTTCGATCGAACCCGGAGAGCGGGTCGGCCTGATCGGCCGCAACGGGACGGGCAAAAGCTCGCTTCTGTCCGTTCTCGCCGGCCGGCAGACGCTCGACGACGGACAGCTGCAGCGCCAGGACGGCCTCGTCGTGCACTACGTCGAGCAGGAGCCGGTGCTGCCCGAGGCGGCCACCATCAAAGAGAGCCTCATTCTGAGAGGCGGCATCGACGCGCTCGACGAGCGCGAAAAGTGGCGCCTCTACGCGAAGCTCGATGAAAACCTCTCGCGCTTCGCACTCAACCCGGACGCGGACCCGCACCTCTCCTCCGGGGGCGAACGCAAGCGCGCCGCCCTCGCGCTCGCCTTCACGCTCGCCCCGCAGCTCATGCTGCTCGACGAACCGACGAACCACCTCGACATGACGGCGATCGCACTCCTCGAATCGGTCTGTCGTGAGGAGCTCAAGAACCAGCGCTCGCTCGTCGTGATCACCCACGACCGCGCCTTCCTCGACAACGTCGCGACGCGCATCGTCGAACTTGACCGTGGCACGCTGCGCTCCTACCCGGGGAACTTCTCCGCCTACGAGTCCCGCAAGGAGGAGGAGCTCGCCGCCGAGGCGCTCGAGCGTCGGCGCTTCGACAAGTTCTGGGCGCAGGAGGAGGTCTGGATCCGCAAGGGCATCGAGGCGCGCCGCACCCGCAACGAAGGACGCGTGCGCCGGCTCGAGCAGCTGCGCCGCGAGCGCGCGGCCCGGCGCGACCAGATGGGCTCGATCCGCCTCGCGATCGACGCGGGCGAAAAGAGCGGCAAGATCGTCGCCGAAGTGACGGGCCTTACGAAGCGCTTCGGCGAGCGCACCGTCGTGAAGGACCTCGACTTCACGCTCATGCGCGGCGACCGGCTCGGCCTCATCGGCCGCAACGGCGCGGGCAAGAGCACGCTCATCAAGCTGCTGCTCGGACGCATCGCCCCCGACGCGGGGAAGGTGAAGCTCGGCACGAACCTCAAGATCGCCTACTTCGATCAGCTCCGCGAGCAGCTCGACCTCACGAAGACCGTCGCCGAGACGATTGCTCCGGGCTCGGACTGGGTCGAGATCGCGGGCGAGCGCAAGCACGTGATCGCCTACCTCGGCGACTTCCTCTTCCCGCCGCGGCGCGCCAACGTTCCCGTGAGCTCCCTCTCCGGGGGCGAGCGCAACCGCCTGCTCCTCGCGCGCCTCTTTGCGCTCCCCGCGAACCTCCTCGTGCTCGACGAACCGACGAACGACCTCGACATCGACTCGCTCGAACTTCTCGAGCAGACGCTCGCCTCATACCCGGGCACGATCATCCTCGTGAGCCACGACCGGCGCTTCCTCGACAACGTCGTCACCGAGGTGCTCGCCCCCGACGGGGACGGTCATTGGCGCGAATACGTGGGCGGCTACGCGGAGTGGTTCGCACAGCGCCCGAAGGCGCCCGAACCGAAGAAGTCCGAGGCGCCCAAAGCCGAGGAGCGCCGGCCTCGTCCGGCCGCGCCGCAGAAGGTGAAGCTCTCCTGGCGCGAGGCGCGTGAACTCGAGAGCCTTCCCGAAACGCTCGAGAAGCTCGAGGCCGAGCAGCAGGCGCTCATCGAGCGCATGAGCGCCGCGGACTACCACGCCAAGCCCGTCGAGGAGCTCAAAGGCGACAAGACGCGCCTCGATGAGCTCGAGCGCGAGATCGCCCAAGGCTGGGCGCGTTGGGAGGAGCTCTCCGCGAAGGAGGAGGCCGCGAACAAGGCCTGAGCCCGGTGAAGACCGCGCAAGGATGCGCGG
>NZ_DAVZJY010000013.1:0-23268 GCF_052272535.1 Sutterella sp.
CGGGGGCCCTTATTATTCCGGCCATGTCGAAAGAAGTGCCTTCAAA
This sequence comes from Sutterella sp., assembly GCF_052272535.1. Taxonomy (NCBI): domain Bacteria; kingdom Pseudomonadati; phylum Pseudomonadota; class Betaproteobacteria; order Burkholderiales; family Sutterellaceae; genus Sutterella; species Sutterella sp. Next base: position 47 of record NZ_DAVZJY010000013.1, read on the forward strand.
TCCGGCGGCCGGCGCATCCGAAGCCGCGCGATCGAGCGCATCGGGCGAGTCCTCCGGGACCCCGAAGGCGCACGTCGTCGCACGCCTCTACGGCGAGCCCCTCACCGACATTCCCCCCGGGCTCTACATTCCACCCGACGCCCTCGAAGTGGTTCTCGAGCGCTTTGAAGGCCCGCTCGACCTGCTCCTCTGGCTCATCCGCAGCCAGAAGTTCGACGTGATGGACATCCCGATGGCGGTCCTCACCGAGCAATACATGGCCTACGTCGAGCTCATCCGGCGCACGAACCTCGAGCTCGCGAGCGCGTACCTCGTGATGGCCGCGACCCTCATGTCGATCAAGAGCCGGATGCTTCTCCCGAAGCGCCCCGACGCCTTGACGGGCGAGGAGGTCGAGGACCCGCGCGCCGAACTCATGCGGCGGCTGCAGGAGTACGAGCGCATGCGCGCCGCGGCAAAGACGCTCGACGCCTTGCCGCGGCTCGGGCGGGACTTTCTCACCGCGCGTCCCGTCCCGGAGGACGGGGAGGGAGAGCGCCTCCTTCCGATGATTACGGCCTCCGAGCTCGCGCTCGCCTGGGAGGCCGTCGAGGCGCTCCTCGCCTTTTCGGCCCATCACCGGGTGAGCCGCGAGGAGCTCTCCGTGCGCGAGCACATGACCGAAGTGCTCCGCGCGCTCCAGGGCAAGGACTTCATTCGGCTCACCGACCTCTACGAGCCCGGCGCCGACCGGCAGCAGATCGCGGTGTGGCTCCTCGCCGTCCTCGAGCTCGGCAAGCACTTCCTCGTGAACCTCACGCAGGCCGAACCCTACGGGGCGGTCTACATCCGCCCGGAGCACTCGGCGCTCTTTGCCGACGCGGGCGCAGGCGGCCAAGTGCGCGAACGCACGGTCGAGGAGATCGACGCCGAGTGGAGGGAATTCTTCGAAGGACGCGCGGTTCCGGGCTCCCAGGGGGAGCTCTTCTAGCGCCGCCACCCGGAATGAAGAAAAGGCCGCTCCGGAGCGATCCGGAACGGCCTTCTGCGGAGGACGGGCGCCCCGCGGGGGCGCCTTTCGAAGCCGCGGTTAGTCGGGCTTCTTCTCCTGCGTGAGGACGGGTGTCCCGTGAGCCTGCGCATCCTGAGCGGCGGGCGCGTCGGCGCCGGCCGTCTCGACCTTCTCCACGGCGGCGGCCGGGGCGGGCTCTTCGACCGGGGCGCCGGCCGTCCGGCGCTCCTCGAGCGCGAGCTCCTCAAGCACGAGGTCGGCGCGCGCCATGGCGAACTCCATGTCGGGCACGAGGTTGGGGCCGAGCGCCTGCGCGATGCCGGTGCGCTCGAGCTGGCGCAGCGGATGGCCCGCGGCGCCAGCAATGATGAGCTCGTGGTGGTGGCGGTGGAGCGCCCTCACGAAGACCTCGATCTGATCCATCGCCGAGTTGTCGATGTTGACGAGGTCGGAGAAGTCGAGGATCACGATCTTCGCGGAGTCGGCGGCCATCAGGCGGTGCGGGTCGGTGACGTGCTCGAGCTTCGAGATGGAGCCGAAGAAGAGCGCGCCGCGGATGTGCCACGCCTCGACCGTGTCGGGCATGTGGAACGGGAGCGTCGCGGGCTCGACCACCGTGATGTTGTTCATGCGGATCAGGAAGAAGATGCACGCGACGACGAGGCCGAACTCAACGGCGACCGTGAGGTCGAAGATGACCGTGAGGAAGAACGTGATGAGCAGCGTCGCCTTGTAGGAGAGCGACATGCGGCGCAGACGCACGAACTCGCGCCAGTTGCCCATGTTCCAGGCGACGAAGACGAGGATCGAGGCGAGCGCGGAGAGCGGGATGCTCGCGGCCAGAGGGGCGGCGACGAGGATCACGACGAGCAGCGTGACGGCGTGCACCATGCCGGCGACGGGCGAGAAGGCGCCCGACTTGATGTTCGTCACCGTACGGGCGATCGTGCCCGTGGCGGGAATGCCGCCGAAGAACGGAACGACGAAGTTGGCGATGCCCTGGCCCATCAGCTCCTGATTAGGGTCGTGGCGGTCGTCGGTCATCGTGTCCGCGACGCGCGCGCAGAGCAGCGACTCGATGGAGCCGAGGACGGCGAGCGTGAGCATCGCGCCGTAGAGCTGCTTGGCGGATTGCCAGTCGAAGTCCGGGAGTTGGAAGGTGGGCAGGCCCTGCGGGATGCCGCCGAACTTGGAGCCGACCGTCTCGACGGGGATGTTGAAGAGCGAGACGAAGACCGTCGAGAGCACGAGCACGACCACGGTGCCCGGCAGGTGCGCAAGCCAGCGCTTCCACTGCGGGCCGTTCATCGAGTAGCCCTTGGGCCAGAAGAAGATCAGCAGAAAGCTCGTGAGCGCGATGCCGAAGGCCCAGGGATTGAAGGTCGAGAAGTGCTCGATGATCGTGCGGATCATCGAGAAGAAGTCCGCCGGCATCTTCGCGATCGAGAGACCGAAGAAGTCCTTCACCTGCTGCAGGCCGATCATCACCGCGATGCCGTTCGTGAAGCCGATTACGATCGAAATCGGGATGAACTTGATGAAGCCGCCGAGTTTGAAGAGCCCCATGAAGAAGAGGATGACACCCGAGCCGATCGTCGCGAGCATCAGGTTGGAGATGCCGTACTGCGCGATGATGCCGTAGATGATGACGACGAAGGCGCCGGCCGGACCGCCGATCTGCACGCGGCAGCCGCCGAGGAGCGAGATCAGGAAGCCCGCGATGATCGCCGTGTAGAGGCCCGCTTCGGGCGGCACGCCCGAGGCGATGCCGAAGGCCATGGCGAGCGGAAGCGCGACCATGCCGACGGTGAGGCCCGCGGAGACGTCGCGGGTGAGCATGTGGCGGTTGTAGCCCTTCACCGCGTCAAGAAGCACCGGATTGAAGTGTGCAAGCGGCAGGTGATGCAGGATTTCTCCTGCCTGCTGGAAGAGACGCATTTTGAGAGAGAGACGGAGGGTGGAGAAAACGGAAAGGGCCGATAGTTTAAGGAAAAAGGCGCGGTCTTTCGACCGCGCCTCATTGCGCTGGCTCAAAGCGGCGCCAATGTGGAAGCCGCGTAAGGGTTAATCCTTAATGGATGCGCATGCCCGGCTGGGCGCCCGAGTCGGGCGAGAGGAGGAAGAGCCCGAGGGACTTGTCCTCGGCGTCCGAAGCCGCGAGCACCATGCCCTCGGAGACGCCGAAGCGCATCTTGCGCGGCGCGAGGTTGGCGATCACCACCGTGAGGCGCCCCTCGAGGTCGGCGGGCTGGTAGGCGCCCTTGATGCCCGAGAAGACGTTGCGGGTGCGGCCTTCGCCGAGGTCGAGCGTGAGGCGCAGGAGCTTCGTGGAGCCTTCGACCTCCTCGCACTTGACGATCTTCGCGACGCGCAGGTCGATCTTCGAGAAGTCGTCGATCGTCACCTCGGGGGCGACGGGCTCGCCGCCCGGAACCTTGGGTTCGGGCTCGGGCGCGTGCTCGGGGATGAGGCGGTTGAGCTGCTTCTCCATGTCCACGCGCTGCATCAGGTGCTGGTAGGGCTTGATCGGGTTCGCGCTCGAGAGGTGTTCGGACGCGCTCGCCCAGACGAGCGGACGGATCGAGAGGAAGTTCTCGACGCGCTCGGCCGTGGCGGGCAGAACCGGCTTGAGGCAGAGCGTCAGGAGACGGAAGCACTCGAGGGCGACGGAGCTCACGCGGTGGAGCTCTTCGGCGCATTCGGGCTTCTTCGCGAGCTCCCAGGGCTTCTTCTCGTCGACGTATTCGTTGACGAGGTCGGCGAGCTCCATCACGAGGCGGGTGGCGCGGGCGAATTCGCGCGTTTCATAGAGGGCGCTCACCTCCGGCACGCGGCTCATGAGGGTCGCGACGAGCGGATCGGCCATTGCGGCGTCGAGCACGCGGCCCTCGAAGCGCTTGACGATGAAGCCCGCGGCGCGCGAGGCGATGTTGACGTACTTGCCGATCAGGTCGGAGTTGACGCGCTGCGCGAAGTCGAGCTTCGTGAAGTCCACGTCCTCGACGCGGGAGTTCATCTTCGCGGCGAGGTAGTAGCGCAGCCACTCGGCGTTCATGCCGAGCTCAAGGTACTCGAGGGGCGAGATGCCCGTGCCGCGGCTCTTGCTCATCTTCTCGCCGTTGACGGTCATGAAGCCGTGGGCGTTGATGTGGTCGGGCGTGCGGTAGGGCTTGCCCGAGAACTTCAGCATGGCCGGCCAGAAGAGCGTGTGGAAGTAGATGATGTCCTTGCCGATGAAGTGGATCTGCTCGGTCTCGGGATCCGAGAGGATGCCCTCGAAGTCGAAGCCCTTCTTTTCGGCGTAGGCCTTGAGCGCGGCGAGGTACCCGACCGGGGCGTCGAGCCACACGTAGAAGTACTTGCCCGGGGCGTCGGGGATGGCGATGCCGAAGTAGGGCGCGTCGCGCGAGATGTCCCAGTCCGTGAGGTGGCCGTCGGCGCCCAGCCACTCGTTGTCCTTCGCGAGGACCTCCTCCTGCACGGAGGGACGGCCGTCGCGGCCGTTGCCGCGCGTCCATTCACGCAGGAATTCGACGCACTGCGGGTCGGAGAGCTTGAAGAAGTAGTGGGTGGATGAGCGCAACTCCGGGCGCGAGCCCGAGAGGGTCGAATAGGGATTGATCACCTCGGTGGGTGAGTAGACCGCGGAGCACTTCTCGCAGTTGTCGCCGTACTGGTCGGGGGCGCCGCAGCGCGGGCAGGTGCCCTTGATGAAGCGGTCCGCGAGGAACATGCCCTTCACGGTGTCGTAGAACTGTTCGACCTCCTTCGTGTAGATGAGACCGGCGGCCTTGAGGCGGCGGTAGATGTCCTGCGAGAGCTCGTGGTTCTCCGGGGAGTCGGTCGAGCCCCAGTAGTCGTGGCTGATGTGGAAGCCGTCGAGGTACTGCTTGCGGCCCGCGGCGATCTCGGCGACGAAGGCCTGCGGGGTGAGGCCGCGCTTCTGGGCGGCAATCATGATCGGCGCGCCGTGCACGTCGTCGGCGCCGACGAAGTGCACGATGTTGCCGCACATCCGTTCATGACGAACCCAGATGTCGGCCTGGATGTATTCCATGATGTGACCCATGTGGAAGGCGCCGTTGGCATAGGGGAGCGCCGTGGTCACGAAGAGTTTGCGCTGAGTCATTGTTCTTTGTCGCGATAGGGGGATGGGCAGACGTGCGGACGTGCGGGCCGAATGAAAGCCCGCGGGCGGCCGGGACGCTGCGGCAGAAATGAATTGCGGGCGAGAATTTAACATTTTCCCGCCTCCGGCGCCCCGCCGGCAGGGCGTTTGTGCGGGGCTCGGCCCCCTTGCGGTCAGACCGCGCGGTCCGCCGCGAGCGCCCGCACGAGGCGCGCCCACTTGGGACGTTTGGCGGCGATGAAGCGCGCGAACTCCTCGGGCGTTTCGGGGCGCGGCTCCGCGCCCTTCTTCGCGAGCCCGAAGGTGCGCCCGTCGGGCACGGAATGGGCGGCGTGGCGCGCGCCGATCACGCCGCCTGCGTCCGGGCGGTTGTCGATCCAGAGCTTCACGCCGAGCTCCTCGCCGAAGGCCGCGGCCGCATCTCCGAAGAGGAACGCCCGGGGCCGACGAAAGGCGTAGGGCGGATGCGGGAGGGCGTCCTCTAGAATGTCGGCGGCATGGAGCGGTCCGCAGCCGGTCCGCTCTGAGAACCTCTACTTCACCACCAGACATCCAGATGACCATTTCCACTACTCAGGTTCAGGAGCGCCTCTCGCGCCTGATCGACCCGGTGGTCGGCGCCGACTACGTCTCCACCCGGATGCTCAAGGGCATTGAAACGAACGATGCGGGCGGCGTCGCCGTGCGCATCGAGCTCGGCTACCCGGCGCGCTTTGCAGCCGACTCCGTCCGCACGGCCGTCGAGAGCGCCGTGAAGGAGCTCGGCGTCGCCGACGTGACGGTGGACGTGAAGCAGAACATCATCGCCCACAAGGTGCAGGGCACGCAGCGCGTGATGCCCGGCGTGAAGAACATCATCGCGGTCTCCTCGGGCAAGGGCGGCGTGGGCAAGTCCACCGTCTCGGCGAACCTCGCCCTCGCGCTCGCCTACGAGGGCGCCCGCGTGGGCGTGCTCGACGCGGACGTCTACGGTCCCTCGCAGCCGACGATGCTCGGCGCCCACGGCCAGCCGCCCATGACGGTGGACGGCAAGACCATGGAGCCGCTTGTTGCGCACGGGCTCGAGATCAACTCGATCGGCTTCATGGTGGACGAGGACGAGCCGATGATCTGGCGCGGGCCGATGGCCTCGGGCGCCCTCAACCAGCTCCTCACGCTCACCAACTGGCACGACCTCGACTATCTGATCGTCGACATGCCCCCGGGCACGGGCGACATCCAGCTGCAGCTCTCGCAGAGCGCCCCCCTCACGGGCGCCGTGGTTGTCACCACCCCGCAGGACATCGCCCTCATCGACGCCAAGAAGGGCCTGCGCATGTTCGAGAAGGTGAACGTGCCGATCCTCGGCATCGTCGAGAACATGTCGGTCTTCATCTGTCCGTGCTGCGGGAAGGTGGAGCACATCTTCGGCGAAGGCGGTGCGAAGCGCATGTGCGCGCAGTACGGCGTGCCGCTCTTGGGCGAGCTGCCGCTCTCGGCCGACATCCGGTCCGCGGCCGACGGCGGCTGCCCGACGGTTGCGGCGGACCCGGAGAGCCCCGCCGCGCTCATGTACCGCGCGATCGCCATGCAGGTGGCGGGCGCCGTCGCGAAGCTCGGCAAGGACTACTCGGCGCGCATACCCACCATCTCGGTGAAGAACGACTGACGCTCCCTTCCGGAGCTCATGAATGAAGAAACCCCCGGTCCTCAAGCGAGGATGCGGGGGTTTCGCGTCTCAGCGGCGGACGGGCGCGGGGCCCGTCCGGAGCCGTCAGTCGTCGAAGGTCGGCGTCTCGACGCCGAGCACCTTGTGCAGCTTCGGGCTCGTCGTCGTGTACTGCAGGAAGACGCGCTTCTCGGGGAAGACGTAGTCGCAGGCGGCGAAGGCTGCGAGGGCGCACTCGTGGAACCCGGAGAGGATGAGCTTCTTCTTGCCCGGATAGGTGTTGATGTCGCCCACGGCGAAGACGCCCGGTACGCTCGATTCGAAGCGCGCCGTATCGACCACGATCTGCTTGCGCTCGAGCTTGAGGCCCCAGTTCTCAATCGGCCCGAGCTTGGGCTGCAGGCCGAAGAAGACGAGCAGATGGTCGAGCGGAATGCGGCGCGTGACGCCGTCGGCGCCGGAGACGGCCACCTCGGTGAGGCGCCCGGCCTCTTCGCTGAAGCCCGTCACCTGACCCACCTCGAACTGCATCTCCCAGTTCTCGCAGAGCTCCTTCATCTTCGCGACGGAGGCGGCCTGCGCGCGGAACCCGTCGCGGCGGTGCACGAGCACCACGCTCTCGGCCTTGCCGACGAGGTTGAGCGTCCAGTCGAGGGCGGAGTCGCCGCCGCCGAGGATCACGACATTCTTGCCTTCAAAGACCGAGGGATCCTTGCAGCTGTAGTGCAGCTGCGTGCCCTCGAACTTCTCGATGCCCTTGACGCGCAGCGGACGGGGCTGGAAGGAGCCCACGCCCGCGGCGATGATCACCACCTTGCAGTGAAAGCGCGTGCCGGCGCTCGTCGTCACGTGGAACGTGCCGTCCTCGAGCTTCTTCACGTCGGTCACTTCTTCGCCGAGGTGGAAGACCGGGCCGAAATGGTGGTTCTGCTTGAGGAGATTCTCCGTGAGCTCGTACGAGGAGCACACCGGAACGGCCGGGATGTCGTAGATCGGCTTGGTCGGGTAGAGCTCCATGCACTGGCCGCCGACGGTGCGCAGGGAGTCCACGACGTGGCACTTGATTTCAAGGAGGCCGAGCTCGAAAACCTGGAAGAGGCCGACGGGGCCGGCGCCGACCACGACGGCGTCGGTTTCGATCATTTCGTCGGTCGGTTCGGCAAGGGTGAGATAGTCTTCAATAGCCATGACTTGCGGGGGCGCGCGCCTGCGTAGGGCCGCAGAGGCGCGCCGGAACATGAAAAGCATGCGCGCCCGGAGGAGGTCCGGGCGCGGGAAAGTGCGGCTATTCTCGCATACCTGCGGGCGCGGCCGAAGGGGTGGAAAGCGTGATTTGCCTCCGCCTCAGCCGCGGTCCTTCTTCTCGTCGTCGAACTGCCGGCGCAGCTCGCGCAGCCGCGCGTCGATCTCGCTCATCGTGTAGAAGTCCCCGTCGTTCGCCTTCTGCGCGAGCGTCATCTGGTAGACGGCCGCCTCGGTCGCGCCGAGCCGGGCGTACATCTCGCCCGTGTGCATGTACTGGAGGCTGCGGCGCCCGAGCGCCTCGTAGGAGCGCGCGAGAAGCGCGTGGTAGTCCGACGAGGCCTCCGAGAGCGCCGTGCCGTTCCTCAGGAAGTTGATGAGCTCCTCGTGGCGCCCGAGCGCGTAGAGAAGGTCCACGTAGTTCTCGGTCATCATCGCCGAGAGCGGATAGCGTGATAGTGCGGTGCGCGCGGCGTCGAGCGCGGCGAGCTTCGCCTGCTGGGTCTTTGCGGCGTTGAAGGCCGTGCGGGTGAGGTTGCGCTCGAGCACGGCCGAACGGATGCCGCAGCGCATCGCGCGCTGCGCTGCGGCGTAGGCCGCGTCGGGGTTCTTCAACCGGTCTTCAGCCACCGAGACGCCGTAGTTGAGCGTGCAGGCGCGCACGCCCGAGGCGCCCGCGAGGCTGCGCTCGAAGTCCTTCTTCACCTTCGTCCACCCGTCCCAGGTGTTCTCCTGCAGCACTCGGGCGCGGACCTGGATGAGGCCGAAGTCGGCCGAGTCCGAGTGCATGCGGGTCGGAAGCTGCCGCGTGCGGTTCTCCATGTCCGCCATCCGCTCGACCGTGAGCGGGTGAGTCGAGAGGTACGCGGGGGCGGCCGAGCGGTAGTAGCGGTTGTTCGACTGCAGCCGCGCGAAGAAGTCCTCCATGCCGCGCGGGTCGAAGCCCGCGTCGTAGAGCGTGGCGATGCCCATGCGGTCCGCCTCGCGCTCGGCGTTCTGGGAGTAGTTGAGCTGCGACTGGATCATCGCGGCCTGCGAGCCCATGGCGACCGCGGCGGCGGCGTTGCCCCCGGAGCTGCCGCCCGCGCGGGCCGCGAGGATCGCGAGGAGGATCGAGCCGATCGTGACCGCGAGGTTGCCGCTCTGCCCCTCGATCATGCGCGCGATGTGACGTTGCGCGACGTGGCTCACTTCATGGGCCATCACGCCGGCGAGCTCGCTCTCGCTCTGCGCGGCGATGATCGTGCCGGTGTGCACGGCGATGAAGCCTCCGGGAAGCGCGAAGGCGTTGAGCGAGGCGTCGCGGATCGGGAAGAAAAAGAAGTTGTAGGTGTTCGTGTGCGCGTGGCTCACGAGCTGGTAGCCGAGCCGCCCGAGGTACTCCATGATCTCCGGATCATTGAGGTAGGTTGGGTCCGCGCGCACCTCGGCCATGATCTGCGTGCCGAGCCGGTACTCGTCCTGGGGCGAGAGTCCCGCATCCGCGCTCGAGCCGAGCGAGGGTAGGTTGAGGTCGAGCGCGCCGGCCGCGCTGGCAGGGACGGGCGCGGCGGCCGTGAGGAGCGCGGCGGCGAGCGCAATGGCGGTTTGAATGGGCTTCTGCATGAGCGCGCGGAGCGGAATGGTTTCTTGCGGGCCGCTCCGGATGCGCTAATCTGCCGGGCGGACTTCTCCGCCCCCGGCGGCAGGCCTTCCGGAAGGGACCGCGGGTTCTTCATTATGGCCCGCGGGCGGTGGAGTCCCGTGTGAGAGATTTATTTGCAAAGGTTTCCAAGCGATGAGCGGACAAGACGACTTCAACGGACTCACCCATTTCGATCACAAGGGCGACGCGCGCATGGTCGACGTCGGCGCCAAGGCCGAAACCGAGCGCCTCGCGCGCGCCCGCGGCGAAATCCGCATGGCCCCCTCGACCTTCGCCCTCGTGAAGGCGGGCGAGGCGAAGAAGGGCGACGTGATCGGCGTGGCGCGCATCGCCGCGATCATGGCGAGCAAGCGTACGGCCGAGCTCGTGCCGCTCTGCCATCCGATTGCGCTCACGCACGTCTCGGCTGAATTCGAGCTCGACGAGGCCGCCTCGAAGGTCGTGCTCACGGTCGAGTGCCGCTGCACCGGGCAGACGGGCGTCGAAATGGAGGCGCTCACCGCCGTCGAGGTGGGGCTGCTCACCGTCTACGACATGCTCAAGGCCGTGGACCGCGGGATGGTGATCACGGACGTGTGCCTCCTTGAGAAGTCGGGCGGCAAGTCCGGCCGCTGGGTGCGCGCTGATGCAGAGAACCCGACGCCGTCCGAGCGGCAGCGGGTTCTTCAGAAACGGTTGGGCGCTGATTAGAGCAGCCGGTCGGGGAGGATCCCCATGCAGGAGGCCTCGTAGACCGCCTCGCCGCGCGAATGCACCTGGAGCTTGCGGTAGATCTTCTTGATGTGCGCCGTCACGGTGTGCGGCGAGATCGAGAGGATCTGCCCGATGTCGGCGAACGAGATGCCCTTGGCGAGCAGCGTGAGGATTTCCGTCTCGCGCTGCGAGAGCGGCAGGTTGTCGTTCGGATCGCGCTTCTTCTGCGGCACGGGCGGCGCGGAGAAGCCGCGCGAGTGGATGGCGCGCAGCACGCTTCTCGCCACCGTGGGCGAGACGGGCGAGCCGCCGCCGCGGATGAGCCGCACGCCGGTGATGAGGTCCTCCTGGTCGCCCTTGAGGATGTAGCCCGTGGCGCCCGCGAGAATCGAGCGGATCACGAGCGGGTCCTGCGAGCGGCTCGAGTAGATGAGGATGTCGATCGCGTCGTTCGCGCGCTTGATGCGCGTGAGCACCGGCGCCATGTCGGTCTGCCCGAGCATCACGTCGGTGACGAGCACGTCCACGGCGAGCCCCGAGGACAGAGCGTCTTCGAGCGCTTCGGCCGTGACGGCCGTACCGGTGATGCGGATGCCGTCCGCGCGCATGAGGCGCTGCGCGATGCGGTCGCACTCTTCAGAGGTCTCAGCGGCGATGTAGACGCGGATGGGTTCGCGCATCACCGAAACATTCTTGAAGGAATCGGTCATGAGGGCTGTGTGAATGGTGTACCGGAGGGGCCTGGGTCCGCGGCGCCCCGGCGGGCGCGGCTTTAAGGGAAATCCCGGGCGGGCCCGATATTAGCACGCGCCCTCCCGTGCGCATCGGGGCCGCGGCGCGCCGAAGAGGTTCGCGGCGGGAGCGCGGACGAAAACGGCCGGACGCCCCTTGCGGGAGGCCCGGCCGCAGATCATTGGGCCGCCGTCCGGGGGGAAGTCCCCGGAACGGCGCCGGTGCGCCTCCCTTATGGGAGACGGATTACGAGGAGCGGCACGTCGCCCGAAGCGGCGATGCGGGTCGCGGTCGAGCCCATGATGGCGCTCTTGAAGCGGCCGTAGCCGTGCGAGCCCATGACGATGATGTCGAGCTTGCGCTTCTTGGCGAAGGCGGAGATCTCGTCGCCGGGGTTGCCGACGAGGCAGACTTCACGCGGCTTGATGGCGGCCTTCGAGAAGAAGGGACGCAGCGGATCGACGGCTTCGTTGAACTCCTCGCGCTGCAGGTCGAGCACCTCCTCTTCGGAGAGCGCTGGAAGGGCCATGCCGGCCATGTCGGGCATGACGGCACCGGCGTAGTCGCTCACCACGTTCACGAGGTAGAAGGTCGCGCCCGTGCCGAAGAGCGAGACGTGCTTGATCGCATAGCGCACGGCGGCGCGGCCGTACTTCGAGCCGTCAACCGCAATGCCCACACGCAGCGCGTCGTTCTCGGTCGGAACCTTGCCGCGGATCACGAGAAGCGGGCACTTCGTCTCGGCGAGCACGCCGTTCGAGACGGAGCCGAAGAAGAGGCCCTTGATGGCGCTCTGGCCGCGCGAGCCCATGACGATCAGGTCGGCGTTGATCTTTTCGGCGGCCTTTGCGATCGACGGAGCGGGTTCGCCCACGACGAAGGATTCGCTCGCGTGGACGCCCACCTTTTCGAGGACCTTGCGGGCGGGTTCGAAGACCTTCTCCGCCTCGTCCTCGTAGTAGCGCTGAATGGCGTCCTGGCCGACGAGCCGGCAGGCGCGAGTGGGGAGCGGCAGCTGCACGTTGAGCAACTCAATCTCGGGATTGCCGCCGAGAAGCGTCTGGCGCGAAGCGATGAAGGAAACCGCGTTCAGGGAGTTCGTGCTCCCGTCAACCGGAACAAGAATGCGCATGGATGCTCTCCTCATGGTAGTGGTCGAAGGGGAGACTTTTGAGTCCGCTGCGCTCCTCAGGGGCCGCGGCGTAGCTCTCCTTGAGATGTCTCCACATTATCACGACTCGAGACCGCCGCCCGTCCCTGCGAGAAGACTTTTTCGAAAATATGACGCAAGCTTGCTTTTTAGCAAGAGCATACCAAATCAAATTAGTTGCTTCGCGAACGGGTATTCCTGAATGGCGCGGATGTCGGGCCGGTTGGGCCGAATGAAGCACGTGCCGGCCGCGGGCGGGATGCGGGAGATCCCGGAGGGGGGCGTGGGGGCGTCCGTCGCCGCCCGCGCACGGAGGGTCTGCGGGTGGCGACGCCCCACCCGCCCCGGAGAGCGGACCGTAAAATAGCGCTACGGACGCCTTCGCCACCCGAGGAGACGATCCCGACCAACAACAAAGAGGAGAGGACAACATGTACAAGCGCATTCTCATTCCGACGGACGGCTCGGAGCGCTCGCTCAAGGCGGTCGAGGGCGCGGCGCGCTTCGCCAAGCCGCTCGGCGCGACGCTCGTGATCATGACCGTGGTTGAACCGTATTCCTACACGAACCTCGCCGAGTACCGACCCGAATCGATCGAACAGTACGACGAGCGCGTCACGGCCGAAGCCGAGGAGCGTCTCGCCGAGGCGAAGAAGATCGCCGACGCCGCGGGCGTCGAAGATAAGACCGTGATGGTGAAGAGTTTCTCGCCCGCCGAGGCGATCATCGAGCAGGCCGAGAAGAACGGCTGCGACATCATCTTCATGGCGAGCCACGGTCGCAAGGGCATCGCCGCGGTGCTGCTCGGCTCCGAGACCCAGAAGGTGCTTACGCACTCGCGCTTCCCCGTGATGGTTTACCGCTAAAATCCGTTTTCCCGCGGCGCCCGAGTGCGCCCGAGCGCGCCGCGGGAGATTCATTCTCCGGAAAAGCCTTTTCTGTTTGGAGCTCCAATGGCTGAAGAAACCCAGTCCGGCATGGACGACCTCGACGCCCAGATGGACGTCAAGAGCCTCGTGCGCGAGGAGATCATTTCCGACCGCCGCGTCGGCTCGCTGCGCATGCTCACGCCGATCCTTCCCGACGGCAGCCGCGACGAAAGCCGTGAGATCACGTTCCTCGGCGAAGCGCAGATCATGACGCAGGTCGGGCCGATCCCGATCAATTTCGAGATCCCCGCCAAGACGCTCGCCGAAGCCGTCGCCGGCTACGGCGCCGCGGCGAAGAAGGGCCTTGAGGACACGGTCGAGCGCCTGCGCGAGATGCGCCGCGAAGCCGCCAATCAAATCGTCACGCCGGGCATGCCCGGCTTCCAGGCGCCGCCCGCCCCCGGGGCCGGCAGCGGCCTCGTGATGCCCTGATTCCCAGTGCGCGGGTGCGGCGCCTTCGGGCGCCCCCGACCGAGGCGATGCGGCGTTCCTCCGGCCGGAAGAGCGCCGCGTTTTTTTAGCTCGACCGGGCACTCCCCCGCGCAATCGTGCGATGCAGCAAGCAGAGCATCCCCCTGCCGCGGTCTTCACGCGGCGTGAATTTGAAGCGTTGCCGCGCGACCTGCTCCGCGACGGCCGCTCGGCGAACGCCTGCGTCTGGCGCGTGCGCGCGTGCGGCCGCAGCTGGACGGTGAAGGACTTCTCCCGCCGATCCTGGTACGTGCGCACCTTCGTCGCGCCTCTCCTCATCAGGCGCGAACTCGCGACCCTCGTCCGCCTCAGGGGCGTGGACGGCGTCGCGCAGGCGGTATTCCGCCTCGACCGCTCTGCCATCGCGATGGAGTACGCCGAGGGGACGGCGATCTGCGACGTCGACCCCAAGCGCATCACGCCCGACTACCTGAGGCGCCTCGAGGCACTCATCGCCGCCATCCACCGGCGCGGCGTCGTGCACCTCGACCTGCGCGGAGGCGGCAACGTCATCGTGCGCCCCGACGGCACCCCCGCGCTCATCGACTTCCAGACCGCGCTCTTCACCGAAGGGCTTCCCGCGCGGCTCGTGCGCATGCTCGAGGCGCTCGACTTCTCCGGCGCCTACAAGAAGTGGCTGCGCTATCAGCCCGCGGCGATGGGGCCCGCGCGCCGCACCGCCCTGAAGCGCGTCAACCGCCTGCGCCGGCTCTGGTTCCTGCGCGGCTATCCCGGTACGGACCGCCGCGGCTGAAGACTGAGGGAAAACATTCCCTTAGCGCGCAGAACCCTCCGCGCCGATCAGGTATCATCCTGAGCCGTTCCGCAGGCGCCCGGCCAACCGGCCGGTCGCCCTCCCTCCGACTCCATTTTCTGCAGCCCTCCGAGCTCACCAATGGCACAGTACGTTTTCACGATGAACCGCGTGGGGAAGATCGTTCCCCCGAAGCGTCAGATCCTCAAGGACATCTCCCTTTCCTTCTTCCCGGGCGCCAAGATCGGTGTGCTCGGCCTCAACGGCGCGGGCAAGTCCACGCTCCTCAAGATCATGGCCGGGGTGGATCAGGATCACGAAGGCGAAGCCGTCCCGATGCCCGGCATCAAGATGGGCTACCTGCCGCAGGAGCCCAAGCTCGACCCTGAGAAGACCGTCCGCGAGACCGTCGAGGAGGGCATGGGCGAGGTGATGCAGGCCCAGGCGAAGCTCGACGCCGTCTACGCGGCCTATGCCGAACCCGACGCCGACTTCGACGCGCTCGCCGCCGAACAGGCCCGTCTCGAGGCGATCATCGCCGCGGCGGGCACCGACGCGGGCACGCAGATGGAGATCGCCGCCGACGCGCTGCGCCTCCCGCCCTGGGACGCCAAGATCGGCGTGCTCTCGGGCGGTGAGAAGCGCCGCGTGGCGCTCTGCCGGCTGCTGCTTTCGCGTCCGGACATGCTGCTGCTCGACGAGCCGACGAACCACCTCGACGCGGAGTCGGTCGAATGGCTCGAGCAGTTCCTGCACCGCTTCCCCGGCACCGTCGTCGCCGTCACCCACGACCGCTACTTCCTCGACAACGCCGCCGAGTGGATCCTTGAGCTCGACCGCGGCGAGGGCATTCCCTGGAAGGGCAACTACTCGTCCTGGCTCGATCAGAAGGAGAAGCGTCTCGAGATCGAGAAGCGCCAGGAGGACGCCCGCATGAAGGCGATCAAGCACGAGCTCGAGTGGGTGCGCCAGAACCCGAAGGGCCGCCAGGCGAAGAGCAAGGCGCGCCTCACGCGCTTCGAGGAGCTCTCGAGCGTCGAGTACCAGCAGCGCAACGAAACCAACGAGATATTCATTCCCGTCGCCGAGCGCCTCGGCAACAACGTGATCGAGTTCAGCCACGTGAGCAAGGGCTTCGGCGACCGGCTCCTCATCGACGACCTCTCGTTCGTGATCCCGCCCGGCGCCATCGTCGGCGTGATCGGTCCGAACGGCGCGGGCAAGTCCACGCTCTTCAAGATGATCGAGGGCCGCGAACAGCCCGATTCGGGCGAGATCAAGATCGGCCCGACGGTGAAGCTCGCCGCGGTGGACCAGATGCGCGATTCGCTGCCGAACGACAAGACCGCCTTCGAGGCGGTCGCCGAAGGTCAGGACGTGCTGCAGGTCGGCAAGTTCTCGATGCAGAGCCGCGCCTACCTCGGCCGCTTCAACTTCAAGGGCGCCGACCAGCAGAAGCTCGTCGGCAACCTCTCGGGCGGCGAGCGCGGACGTCTGCACCTCGCCAAGACGCTCCTCGCGGGCGGCAACGTGCTGCTCCTTGACGAACCCTCGAACGACCTCGACGTCGAGACGCTGCGTGCGCTCGAAGAGGCGCTCCTCGAGTTCGCCGGCTGCGCGCTCGTCACCTCGCACGACCGCTGGTTCCTCGACCGCATCGCGACGCACATCCTCGCCTTCGAGGGCGACTCGAAGGTGATCTTCTTCAACGGCAACTACAACGAGTACGAAGCCGACAAGCGCCGCCGTCTCGGCGAAGCGGGCGCGCAGCCCAAGCGTCTGCGCTTCAAGCCCCTGAAGCACTGACCGGCCGCAGGCTGAAGTGAAGAAAAGCCCCCGCACTCCCATTCAGAGGAGCCGGGGGCTTTGTTCATTCAGCGGGGGCGCTCACGCGGAGCGCCCGGGCCCGAGGCGGGTCATTCGCCCTTGCGGCCGCAGCACTGCTTGAACTTCTTCCCCGAGCCGCAGGGGCAGGGGTCGTTGCGGCCGATGCGCGGCGTCTCGCGGCGCAGGGGTTCGTTGGGCACGTTGAGGGTCTTGAAGGTGAAGACGCTCTCGACGATCTGGTAGAGCGCTTCGGCCAAGTCCTTCGCGGGCGGGCATTCGGCGCGCGCCGCGCAGAACACTTCCTGCACCTGCGGGTCCTCGAGCTCGTCGCCCTCGCCCGCCATGCGCGCGGCGATCGGAATGAGGGCGCGCTGCGCTTCGTCGGACTCGGTCGCTTCATCGGGCCACTGCGCGGCACCCATCATGAAGCCCGCCGCCCAGGGAATCACGGCTTCGATGCCTTCGGCGCCCGTGATCTCGACGCCCGCTTCGTCCACGAGCGGGAAGATCACCGGGTCGAGGCCGCCGCCGGCGTTGAGGGCGGCGCGGATTTCGCGCATGCGCATGCGGATGAGCTCAAGGAGGCGCTCGTCGCCGGGCACCTTCTCGGGGTCGCCCGCATCGCTGAAGATGAATGGAATCACGTCCTCCTCGGCGGGAGCGGCCGGGTTGAGCGCGCAGGCGGTGAGATAGCCGTCGAGCACGCCAGCGTCCATCGCCTCCTCGTTCTCGAGCGCTTCGATGCGCTCCTGCAGCTCTTCGATTTCGGCGCTGTCAATGAGCTTGGTGTCTTCGGCCATGTCGGGTACCTCACAGGTTGGCGGTCGGGGACGATCGGAATGGACTCGGGGCGGCGGCCGGCCCCATTGGGCCGCCGGGAGCGACGTGATGATAGTCGAGTCTTTCGTTTCCGGCTGTTAATGAAAATCCCCCCTGTGACGGCGGTTTGACGCCGTTCACGGATAATGTCGCCTTTCACACCCCCGCTCATCCTCCAAACCAAGGGGCGTCCGAAGTGGACTGGCTTTATCTCCTGCAGGCCGCGGTGCTCGGCATCGTCGAGGGCCTCACCGAATTTCTCCCGATCAGCTCGACCGGGCACCTCATCATCGCCTCCGACGTCGTCGGCTTTGCGCAGACGCCCGGAGCGGACGAATTCGTGGTCGCCATCCAGTCGGGCGCGATCCTCGCGGTGTGCTGGTACTACCGAGCGCGCATCTGGCGCATCCTGCGGGGGCTCTTCTCCGAGCCCGCCGAGCAGCGGCTCGCCGTCAACACCGTCGTCGCCTTCCTGCCCGCCGCCGTGATCGGCGTGATGGTCGCCGGCCTCATCAAGCACTACCTCTTCAACCCGGTCGCCGTCGCCGTCGCCCTCATCGTGGGCGGCGTCGTCATCCTCTGGGTCGAGGGGCGTCAGGAGCGACTCGGCATCCGTCCGCGCGTCGCGACGATGGACGACATGACGTGGCGGGACGCACTGATGGTGGGCTTCATGCAGTGCCTGGCGATGATTCCCGGCACGAGCCGTTCGGGCGCGACCATCATCGGAGGGCTCGTGCTCGGGCTCTCGCGCCGCGCCGCGACCGAGTTCTCGTTCTTCCTCGCCATTCCGACGATCTTCGGCGCGACCGTCTACGACCTCTGGAAGTCGCGCGCGGACCTCGCGCTCGACAATCTCCCGGGGCTTCTCGTCGGCACGGCCGTCTCCTTCGTGAGCGCGCTCCTCGTGGTGCACTGGCTGCTGCGCTTCGTCTCCGGCCACAACTTCAAGGGGTTCGGCTGGTACCGCATCGGCTTCGGCATCCTGGTGCTCGCCGCGACGAGCCTCGGCTGGATCGAATGGCGCGCGGTCTGAGGCCGCTCCGCCCGGACGCCCGGACATGAAGAAGGGGAGCTTCCCGTGAGGAGACTCCCCTTTTTTGCAGCGGTGCGCAGGCGCCGCGGCGGATCAGCGGCGGATGAAGACGAGGTCCCAGATGCCGTGGCCGAGGCGCTCGCCGCGGGCCTGGAACTTCGTCTGCGGGCGCTCGCAGAGCGGGTTCGCCATCACGGGGCTGAAGCCCTCGTGGAGGTTTGCGAGCTGCGGCTCGGCCGAGAGCACCTCCATCATCTGCTCGGAATAGTTCTCCCAGTCGGTCGCGCAGTGCAGGTACCCGCCCGGCGCGATGCGGTCGGCGAGCATGCCGATGAAGGGCTGCGCGACGAGGCGGCGCTTGTGGTGGCGCGCTTTGCGCCAGGGGTCGGGGAAGTAGATGTGCACGCCCGCGAGGAAGTTCTCCGGAATCATGTCGCGCACGACCTCGACGGCGTCGTGGCGCACGATGCGCACGTTCGTGAGGTTCATCTCCTCGAGGCGTTTGGCGAGCGCGCCCACGCCGGCGGCGAAGACCTCGCAGCCGAGGAAGTTGATCTCGGGGTGTGCGGCGGCGATCGCTGCGGTCGTTTCACCCATGCCGCAGCCGATTTCGAGCACCACGGGCGCCTCACGGCCGAACGTCGCCGTGAAGTCGAGGCGTTCGGGACGGTATTCGACCGCGTACTTCGGCAGCGTCTCGTCGAGCGCGCGCTTCTGGGCGTTCGAGATGTGGCCGCGGCGCATGACGAAGCTGCGGATGTGGCGGTTCTTGAGCTCCTCGAGCTCTTCGGGCGTGAGTTCTTTCTTTTCCATGGTCTTTTTCGGACGGTGAGGCCTCGGCTGCAAAGTGCGCGATTATCCCGCGCCGGCGCGAGGAGCGTCAACGCGCCGGCGCGCATGAAGTGGAAAAAGGGCGCTCCTGCAGCTGCGGGAGCGCCCTTAGGGGAATGCCTTTCCGGAGGCCGGAGGGACTACTTGTGGGAGAGACGCCGCACGAAGTAGTCGCCGAGCGACTGGATGCCCTGAACGAGGAAGATCAGCACGAGCACGACGGGCCACATCACTTCGGGCATGAAGCGCTGGTAGCCGTAGCGGATGCCGAGGTCGCCGAGGCCGCCGCCGCCCACGACGCCCGCCATGGCCGAGTAGCCGATCAGACTCACCGAGGCGATCGTGAGGCCGGCGAGGATGCC
Organism: Sutterella sp.; assembly: GCF_052272535.1. NCBI lineage: Bacteria > Pseudomonadati > Pseudomonadota > Betaproteobacteria > Burkholderiales > Sutterellaceae > Sutterella > Sutterella sp. Next base: position 19,306 of record NZ_DAVZJY010000013.1, read on the forward strand.
CGGCCGGGCTTCAGGGAGGAGCACCTTGAGGACGATCTGCAGGTTCGTCGCGCCCATCGCCTGGGCGGCTTCGACGAGGCCCTTGTCCACTTCACGCAGGCTCGTCTCGACGATGCGGGCGATGAAGGGCGCCACGGAGATCGTGAGCGGCACGATCGCGGCGGCCGTGCCGATCGAGGAGCCCACCACAAGGCGGGTGAACGGGATGATCGCCACGAGCAGGATGATGAAGGGCACCGAGCGCAGCGCGTTGATCACCGTCGCGAGCACGAAGTGGAAGGCGGGCATCGGGAGGAACGACTTCCGGTCGGTGATGAAGAGCAGAATGCCGAGCGGGATGCCGAGCGCGGAGCCGATGCCGCCCGAGATCAGTACCATGATGATGGTCTCGAGGAACGAGGCCGAGATCATATCGACGAGTACGCTAGACATTGGTGATCTCCTCGAGGAGGACGCCGCGGTTGCGGATGAAGTCCACGGCCTGCTTGTAGACGGAGGTGGGGGCGACGACGAGCAGCGTCAGCGTGCCGAGGGTGCGGCCCTGCAGGTCGTCCACGGTGCCGCGCAGGATGCTGAAGTCGATGTTGAATTCGCGCGAGGCGAGTGAGATGACGGGCTCGGCCACCTCTTCGCCGATGAAGGAGAGGTGCAGCAGGTGCACGTTGTCGCGGCCGTGCTTTTCGCGGGCGGCGTTGACGGTGTTGACGATCGACTGCGGCAGATCGCGGTCCATCACCTGACCGATGAGCGCGCGGGTCGTTTCGGACTGCGGGCGCGCAAAGATGTCGATCACGTCGCCCTGCTCGATGATCTCGCCCTTGTTCATGACGACGACGCGGCCGCAGATCTGCTTCACGACGTTCATCTCATGGGTGATCATCACGATCGTGACGCCCAACTTCTCGTTGATGCGCTGCAGGAGCTGCAGCGTGGCGACGGTCGTCTCCGGGTCGAGCGCAGAGGTGGCCTCGTCCGAGAGGAGCACCTTCGGGTCGTTCGCGAGCGCGCGGGCGATGCCGACGCGCTGCTTCTGGCCGCCCGAGAGCTGCGAGGGGTATTTGTTCACATGCTCGGTGAGGCCCACGAGCTCGATCAGGGGCTCGATCTTGCTGCGGATCTGGTCCTTCGGCGTCCCGATGAGCTCGAGCGGCAGCGCGATGTTGTCGTAGACCGTGCGGGAGCTCAGCAGGTTGAAGTGCTGGAAGATCATGCCGATCGAGCGGCGCACGTCGCGCAGCTCCGCGTCGCCGAGCTTCGTGAGGTCGCGGCCGTCCACGATCACGGCGCCCTTGGTCGGACGGTTGAGCAGGTTGATGCAGCGCACGAGCGTGCTCTTGCCCGCGCCCGAGCGGCCGATGATGCCGAAGATTTCTCCGGGCTTGATTTCGATCGAGACGTCTTTGAGAGCCTCGAAGACCTTGCCGTCGGGACCGACGTAGGTCTGGGTTATGTGTTCTAGTTTGATCATGTGCGTCGAAGGCGTTCTTTCAGCCGCGGCGGCCGCCGAGGGGGCGGGCGGAACGGCGAGATGGAGGTTGAGGCAGTCTATCGGCGCGGCGGGCGGGCCGTCTCTCCCTCCGGGGCGCAGTCTCGTGCTTCCTTGAGGTATTACCGCGCGGACTGAGGGCAAAAGAAAAGCCCGCCGACAATGCATCGGCGGGCTTTCGAATTGGTGGGAACGCAGGGATTCGAACCCTGGACCGACGGATTAAGAGTCCGCTGCTCTACCAGCTGAGCTACGTTCCCGAAGACCGGGCGGAACAAATTTTCTTCCACCAGACCTTGCGAATTTGGTGGGAACGCAGGGATTCGAACCCTGGACCGACGGATTAAGAGTCCGCTGCTCTACCAACTGAGCTACGTTCCCAACTTCACGAACATCCTGCTTTTGGTGGGTCGTGCGGGATTCGAACCCACGACCAACGGATTAAAAGTCCGCTGCTCTACCAGCTGAGCTAACGACCCAATCGTGCCGGGCTCTAGCCGCACAGGAGCGTTCGTTGAGGAAGCGAATTCTGCACCACCTGTGGACGCTTGTCAAGGCCTTTTTCTCGAGCGGAGAAAAAAGTTTTCCGGAGCGGTTTCCCGCAGATCTCGGCCAGTCTCTTTTGTTAGGGTAAACACCAACAACTGATACCATTGCGAAAACGGAGGAAAGGGTGCTATTGTTCGCTTGTCGCAGAATCACTGCGAAGCAATTTTATCGGATTATCAATAGAGTAGAAGATCAATTTTGATCAACAGATGCACTATTTGATCTTCTACCTGCTCTTTTGAACCCATGGCGCCCATGCGCCTGTTCGAATGGAGCGGATTCTCTTCAAAAGGAGAAGAACCATGGCAGCCAAGAGCAACGCCCGCACGAAGCCCGCGGAACGAAAGGAAGGCGAAGAGCGCAAAAAGGCGCTCTCGATCGCCCTCGCGAGCATTGAAAAGCAGTTCGGCAAGGGCGCGATCATGCGCATGGGTGAGAACGCCGAATCCCAGGACATCGAGGTCTGCTCGACCGGGTCGCTCTCGCTCGACCTTGCGCTCGGCGTGGGCGGCCTCCCCAAGGGCCGCATCATCGAGATCTTCGGGCCGGAGTCTTCGGGCAAGACGACGCTCTCGCTGCAGGTGATCGCCGAGATGCAGAAGACGGGCGGCACCTGCGCCTTCATCGACGCCGAGCACGCGCTCGACACGGGCTACGCGCAGCGCCTCGGCGTGCAGATGGCCGACCTGCTCCTCTCGCAGCCCGACACGGGCGAGCAGGCCCTCGAGATCGTGGACGCCCTCGTGCGCTCCGGCTCCGTGGACCTCATCGTGGTGGACTCGGTCGCCGCGCTCACGCCGAAGAATGAAATCGAAGGCGTCATGGGCGATTCGCTCCCCGGCCTGCAGGCCCGACTGATGTCGCAGGCGCTGCGCAAGCTCACGACGAACGTCTCGCGCACGAAGTGCATCGTGATTTTCATCAACCAGATCCGCATGAAGATCGGCGGCTACGGCAACCCCGAGACGACCGCAGGCGGCAACGCGCTGAAGTTCTACAGCTCCGTGCGCCTCGACATCCGCCGCGTCGGCGCCATCAAGAAGGGCGACGAGGTGATCGGCAACGAGACGAAGGTGAAGGTCGTGAAGAACAAGGTCGCGCCTCCCTTCAAGCAGGTGAAGTTCGACATCCTCTACGGCCAGGGCATCTCGCGCCTCGGCGAGATCATCGACATCGGCACCGAGCTCAACGTAATCGAGAAGTCAGGCGCCTGGTACTCCTACAACGGCCAGAAGCTCGGCCAGGGCAAGGAGAAGGTGCGCGACCTGCTCAAGGAGAATCAGGCGCTGCAGGACGAGATCGAACGCAAGATCCGCGAGCTCAAGGGCGTGCACCTCTCGAGCATCACCTCGGTGGACGACGAGGACATGGAGGCGCTCGACATGGCGCCCGTCGACCGGGAGGAGGAGCCCCCGATGCCCGAAGTGGACGACGATCTGTGATCCTTTGCGGCTGACGCCCTCACTCTGAACAAGGCCTCCGGCGCTTCTGAGAAGCCGGGGGCCTTCCGCGCGAACTGGAGCACCATGGAAGTTCTCTTCAGCGAGGAGGATCTCGAACCCGTTTCCGTTCCAGATCCTCATGAGCAGACGCATGCCGCCCCCGCGGCGCCCCGGAAGAATGCGCCCCGCCCCGCGCCGCAGGCGCCGGCCGAGGGCTCGCTCTTCGGCGACCTCGAGGAGGCTCTGGGCCTCGAACCAGTCTTCGCGCCCGCGCCGGTGAACCCCTTCGGAGCGCCGCCTCCCGCCAGGGCGGCGGCGCTTCCCGTCCCCGCGGAGGCGACCGGGGCGTTTGAAGCGCTCGTGTCGCCCGAATTGCCCGTGCCGGCCGAAGCGCCCGATCGGGCGCGCCGACCCCGGTCTGTGCAGAAGTCGCAGAAGGCTCGCAAGACGCGCGGGGCGGCCGTGCCGAAGGCCGTCCGTGAGGCG
>NZ_DAVZJY010000014.1:0-22834 GCF_052272535.1 Sutterella sp.
CGCGCCCGACCGCGGCGCCGCGGGCGGCTTCGAGCCCCGAGGTGCTCCTCGCCCTCGAGGCGGGCTGGAGCGGCTCGCGCGCCGCGCTCGCACGTCGGCTCGGCCTCTCCGAGAGGACGCTCTACCGGCGGCTGCGCGAGGCGAGAGCGAAAGAGAACTGAACGAACAGACGAAACACTCCCCGCAGGGATACGAGATGCCTTCCACTACCGAGATCCAACCCGACGCAAGACTCTTCTTCAAGCTCGTCAAGGGCGAAAAGCGCCTCAGCCTGCCCGGCCCCGACGGCGCGATAGCCGCCGCCGTCGCGCCCGCCCGCGGCGCCTCCAAGGGGCTCTTCATCCTGGTGCACGGCGCCGCGTCGAACGCCTCGCGCTGGGAGGAGTTCGTTGAAAAGACCTCCCTGCGCGAGGACTGGGACATTCTGCGCTTCGATCTGCGCGGCCACGGCGCGAGCACGACGCGCGTGCCGCCGACGCTCGAGCGCCACGCCGAGGACATCGCCCGTCTGATGGACCTCGTCGGGCGCTCCCGCGCGGTGATTCTCGGCCACAGTCTCGGCGCGGCTGCGGCGATGGAGTTCGCCCGCACGCGTCCCGAACGCGTCGAGGGGCTCGTGCTCCTGGATCCGCTCCTCTCCAACTGTCTTACGCCCAAGGCCGTGGCGATGCGCCGCAAGCGCTGGATGCCCGCGCTCCTCGAGAAGATCGGGGTCGCGGCCCGGGCGCTCGGTTGCGAGCGGACGCTGCCGCCCTACAGTCTGAGGACGGGCGACGAACGGGCCCGCGAGATGATCGCCCGAGGGGGTGAGGCGCTCGAAGCCTTCGTGAAGGAATACTCCTCGCCCTGGCGCGACCTCCACCACATCCATCTCGCCGACTACGGCCGCGACCTGCTCGAGGTCGGCCGCCCGACGCCCGACCTGCGCGGCGTCGCGGCGCCGATCCTCATCATCGGCGCCTCTTCGGGGAGCTACACCGCCCCCGAGGCGATGCGCCGCGAGGCCGCCCGTCTGCGCACGGGCGAATTCGTGCTTCTTCAGTGCCGGCACTGGCCCGTGACGGAGTGCCTCGGCGACCTGATGCGCACGATCGAGGACTGGGCGCGCCGGCACTTCCCGGCGCGCTGAGGCGGCGCGGACGAAAAAGCCGCCGTCGGGAACATCCCTTCGGCGGCTCGATGCAAGAGCGCGTTCCCGCTCCGCTACTTGGCGTTGGCGGCGGATTCGCCGCCTTCAGCGGCGGCGGCCCCTTCCTCTTCATCATGCGCGACGACGATGCGCACGATCGGGGGCGCGACGGCGGCGTCCTCTTCGCGGATGCCCCAGATCTCAAGCAGTTCGGCCTGAGAGGGCATTTCACTCGCCGGACGGGTGCGGCGCACCTTGAGCGAGTTGCGCACGATGCCTTCGACGACGTCGAGCGGCAGGCAGTTCAGGTCCTTGAACTCAACGCAGCGGTGCTCCGTGTCGAGTCCCTTCCAACGGCCTTCGTTGCCGGCGGCGGCGTCCTTTTCGGCGTAGTAGAGGATGAGCGACTTCTCGTGGGACTTGACGGCGAAGATCGGTCCGTCAAGTTCGTAGAAGGCAAGCCCGAAGCGCATGCTCTCGCGCACGCCGCGGGCGGAACGGCGGATCATGCTGCAGACTCTGGCCATTGCAACGCGGCGGTCGTTGGGCAGGCTCTGGAGGTAACCCCCCACCGTGGTGGCTGCAGGTACCATGACTACTTTTCCCCCTATAAAAGCACAGCGCTCCGCGCTCTCTTTCGAGTGCAGAGCCGCAAGGTTTTTAATTTTAGCAAACCAGGGGAAGTATTTCCCGACTCCAATAGTCAGGAATCGTACGGAAGGGCTTCAGCGATAGAAAACGTAACGCGCCCGAAATGGCACCTTAAGGTAGTGGCCGCGCTGCGAGGCGGTGCAGGAGGCGAGCGGCATGCCGCCCGAAGGGTTCTTCCGGGCGATCCAGCGCACGCCCGAGAGAATCCCGCGGCCCGAAGACTCGGCGGCGAAGACCGCCTCGCGCAGATCCCGCGCGGAGATCTGCGGACCCTGATCGACGATGCGCGCGCTCACCGCGGAGCCGTCGCGCGCCGTGACGGCGAAGTCCTTCTGCAGCACCGCCTGCTGGCGGCCGTTGTCGCCGATGAGCCGCCCTTCGGGGCGGATGAACTCCCAGAAGAAGCCCTGCTCGTCGTAGGCGCAGCGGAAGACCATCTGGCCCTGCGCCTCCCAGGAGTAGACGGCGACGGCGTCCTTGAGCGGATCGACGTGCGGACCGCCCAACGGGCCGACGGCGCAGCCCGCGAGCAGGAGAAGTGCGGATGAGAAGGCGAGAAGATGGCGCATGGGAGGCGGGTCGGGGTGAAGCGGGTTCGGCGGATCTTGAAGGAAAGTCTATCGGGCCGCAGGGGGGCGCGGACGGCGCTACGCTTGCGGGGGAAAAAAAACACCCCTCCGACCTTCTCCAAGCCGCCCCGGGGTCTCCCTGCCGGGGCGCGGACTACGGGATCATGCCGAACAGGACCACCGCGCGCAACCGGTCGCTCTACCGGGAGTTCAAGCTCGTCTTCTTCCTCATCTCGCTCTGCGTGACGATTGCGGCCGTGCCCGCCGTCGTGCTCACTGAACTCTCGACCGGTTCGGGCGGTGCGATCAACGTCTCGGGCAGCCTGCGCATGATGAGCTACAAGCTCACCGTGGCGGTGGCCGACCCCTACGCGTCCGAGGAGGGCCGCGAACAGGCGGTGCGCTCCGCCGTCGAGGAGTTCTGGAAGCGCTTCACCTCGCCCGGTCTCGTGGGGAGCGTTCCGGGGGCTGCGGACGACCCCATCCGCGCGAGCTACGACCTCGTCGAGCGGCGCTTCACCGACGAGGTTCGTCCGCTTGCGTTGAAGAGCATCCACGACGAGTCGGCGCGGCGGAGCTTCATGGCGGGCGTGGGGGGCTTTGTCGACGACGTGGACGACTTCGTCTTCGCGCTCGAGGCGAAGCTCTCCGGGCGGCTCCTCTGGCTCAAGGTCATCCTCTTTCTCACGCTCGTGGGCGCGATGATCGTCACCTACCTGATGATCCGCGTGATGCACCGCAAGATCTTCGCGCCCCTTGAGGAGCTCGAGCAGGCCGCGCACGCGGTGCGCTCGGGCGACTTCACTGTGCGTGCGCAGGCGGCGCGCGAAGATTCCGAGATCGGGCGATTCGCGCGGGGGTTCAACTTCATGGTGAGCGAGCTCGAACGTCTCTACGGCTCGCTCGAGGCGGAGGTGGCGCTTAAGACCGAGGACCTCAACCGGCGTAACGAAGGGCTCGAATTCCTCGCCGGCGCTTCGGAGAAGCTCGTGGTGGACGGCCCCGAGCTCTCCGCCGCCGCGGCCGGCGTGCTTGCGGGCGCCGCGGCCCTTGCCGGCGCACGCGGCATCCGCTTCTTCGTGAGCGCGGACCCGCAGCAGCCCTATGAGGACGCGTCGGCCTACCTTTTCGCCGAAACGTCCGGTGCGGGCGGCGCCGAAACGCTCGTGCTCCCCGCTCCGGGCATGCGCGGACAGACGCTCGGCATGCTCAAGGCGGAGCTCGCGGAGGCGCCCGCGCCCTGGCAGACCTATTTTCTCGGCATGACCGCGGCGCTCCTCGGACGCGCGGTGGAGACGTCGCTCAGGACGACGGACGAGCGGCGGCTCGCCGTCCTCGAGGAGCGCTCGACGATCGCGCGCGAGCTTCATGACTCGATCGCGCAGTCGCTCTCCTTCTCGAAGATCCAGCTGCTGCGCCTCAGAAAGGCCGTCGATTCGGATCCCTCGGGCGAAAAGACGCGCGAAGTCCTCAAGGAGCTCGACGAAGGCATCTCGACGGCCTACCGGCAGCTGCGCGAAGTGCTTTCCGCCTTCCGGCTGCAGATTCAGGGGACGGGGTTCACGGGAGCGGTCAACGCCGCCGTGGACGTCTTCCGCAACCGCACGGGCATGTCCGTCGCGCTGACGAACACGCTCATCGGCGTGGAGCTCTCCTCCAACGACCAGGTGCACTTCATTCAGATCCTGCGCGAGGCGCTCTCGAACGTCGAGAAGCACGCCCGGGCGAAGTCGGTCGAGGTGCGCCTCGAACGGTTGGGCGGCGGCATCTCGCTCACGGTCGCCGACGACGGCGTGGGCATCCCCGAGCGCGCCGAGCGGGAGAATCACTTCGGTCTCGGCATCATGAAGGAGCGCGCGCAGGCTCTCGAAGCCGTGATCACGATCTCGCGGCGCCCCGAAGGGGGCACGGTCGTGCGGGTCGTGAAGGCCACGCCTTCCGGCGCCGCCTGACGGCGGCGGGCGTCGTCCGCGCGGCTAGAATGCCCTTCAAAAGAAGAACATGTCCGGCAGGCGCCTCGAACGACCCCGAATCTCCGGCCCCGGCATTCCTGAAGAGAGAGAAGTCATGATGACCACGCGGCAGCAGAGCATTCCCGTTCCGGACAAGCACACGGTTCTCGTGGTGGACGACCACCCGCTCCTGCGCCGCGGCGTGCGCGAGCTCCTCTCGCTCGACGAGTCGATTCAGGTCGTGGGCGAGGCCGGCACGCGCGAGGAGGCGTTCGAGCTCACGCGCCGTCTTGAGCCGGACCTCATCGTGCTCGACCTCAACATGAAGGGCTCCTCCGGGGTGGAGATCCTCAGCACCCTCAAGAGCGAGGATCCCTCGCGGCGCATCGTGATCCTCACGGTGAGCGACTCGGGCGAGGACCTCGTCGCCTGCATCCGCGCCGGCGCGGACGGGTACTTCCTCAAGGACATGGAGCCCGAGCGGTTCCTCGAGAGCATCCACGAGGCGCTCGAGGGCCGGCTGATCGTCGACCCCTCGATGGTGCGCTACCTCACGGAGATGATCCGCGAGAAGAAGCGTCCCGAGGAGCCCAACCCCCTCACGGACCGCGAGGAGGACGTGCTGCGCTACCTTGCCCGCGGCATGACCAACAAGATGATCGCCCGCGAGCTCAAGATCTCCGACGGCACCGTCAAGGGGCACGTGAAGCACCTCCTGAAGAAGCTCGGCTTCAACAGCCGCGTGGAAGCGGCCGTCTGGGCGGCGCAGCGCGAGGACGAGCGCGCGAGGCGCTAGGACCCTGCGCTCCCGTCCCTCAGGGCGGCGTCAGTGCGCCGCCTCGTTCGCATCGACCGGCGCGAGGGGCTTCGCGTCGGAACTCTCCACATGGCAGAGCATGCACTCGAAGCGCTCGCCCGCGAGCTGACCGGGCGCGGCGTAGTGCGAGCGCGGGATCTCGCCCTTGCGGCGGGCCGCTCCTTCGGGCTGCTCGCGGTGGCACACGAGGCACTTGTTCTGCGCGATCGTGATCGGCAGATAGGCCGCCACGGGGTGCGGCACCGGGCTCGGCGCGCCGACGATCGGCTGATCGGCGGCGAAGGCGGGGGCGGAGATGAGGGCGGCCGCGATCAGGGCGGCGGGGATGAATTGAGAGGTCATTTGGGATTCTCCAGTTGTTCATTTCGATTCGGGGGCGCAGGGGCGTTCGTCCTTCGGCGAACCGCCTCCCGGGCGCCTGCCGGCAAGCTGGAAGAAGAGCGCATTCTCGGAACAGACTTCGATGCAGCGGCCGCAGTTGAGGCATTCGCCCGAGGGGATGCGCCCGGTGCGGGCGATCTCCTTGAAGCGGATGATCTGCTTTTCCGGGCAGACCTTGAGGCACTCGGCGCAGCGCGTGCAGCGCGCGTCGCTGAAGCCCACCGAGACGAGGGGCTTCGGCGAGGCGCGGCCGATGAGCGACCAGAGCGCGCCGAGCGGGCAGAGGTGTCCGCACCAGCCCTCGCGCATCAGGCCGAGCTCGAGCGCAAAGACCGCGAGCGCCGCGGAGGCGGCCGAGAGGCCCGTGCCGAAGACGAGGTCGCGCCAGATCATCGCCTGCGGACTCACGGTCTCGAAGGCCGCGGTTCCGGCGGCGAAGCTCGCCGCAAGGGCGCCCGCGAGCACGGCGTAGCGCGCCGCGCGCGGCAGGCGGATCTGGTCCGCGGAGAGCCCGAGCCGGCCGCGAAGCCACGCCGCGCACTCCACCACACAGTTCATCGGACACACCCAGCCGCAGAAGGTCCGCGAGCCGAGAAGACCGTAGAGAAGCGTGATGAGCGCCGCTCCCGTGAGCGCCGCCGCGGTGGGGATCACCCCCGCGCAGAGGCGCTCGAGAAGCGCGAGCGGATCGGCGAGCGGCACGAGGCCGAGGATCTTCGACTGCGAGAGGTCGCCCGCAAGGAGCGGTCTTCCCGCGACCGCCCAGCCCCAACGCGCGGTACCCGCAAAGAGCACGAGCACGAGGAGTTCGGTGAGGCGGCGCGCGGCCGTGTAGCGGCGGCGCTTGAGCAGGCGCACGGCGGCGTTCACAGCGGATCCTCCGAGTTCAGGTAGTCCATGCCGGGCGCCGTGGCGAGCGGCTCGGAAGGTTCGGTCGGAGCCGTCTTCCGGGACGCCTCGGGCATGAGGGTCTTCGGGGGACCCTCGCGGCGCAGGTTCTTGGGATCTTCTTCAGAAAGCCAGCCGAGCCGGTAGTGCGCGCCGATGGTGCCGAGAACGGCCTTCGCATCGGCGACGCGGACGGCCGGCTCGTCGGTCGGGCAGCCTTTTTCACAGAGCCCGCACCCCGTGCACGCGTCCGGATGAATCATCGGCACGAACACGGCGTGCTTGGAGAGCCCGCGCGGGTGCGTCTCGATCGTGATCGCCCGGCCGTTTTCCGGGCATTCGCGGAAGCACACCTCGCAGCGCAGCCCCTGCCAGGAGAGGCAGGAGTTGGGGTCCACCACGGCGACGCCCATGCGGGCGTCGCGGACGTCCTCGAGCCGCGGGTCGAGCGCGCCCGTCGGGCACGCCTTCACGCACGGGAGGTCCCTGCACATGTAGCAGGGCGTCTCACGCGGCGAGAACCAGGGCGTGCCGACGGGAGCGGGATCCCGCATGCCCGCGAGCCGCAGCGTGCCGTAGGGGCACGCCGAGACGCACTGTCCGCAGCGCGCGCAGGCGGCCGTGAAGGCCGCGCCCGCGAGAGCGCCGGGCGGGCGAGGGCGCCAGCGCGCGGCGCTCTCGCGCACGGGAGCGATCCCGAGCACGAAGGCGCCCGCGGCGGCGGCGCACCCGGACGCGACGACGCCTTCAAGAAAGGCGCGCCGTCCGATGGGCTCTCCCCGGCTCATGGCGTCAGGCTGCCTTCTTCACGAGGACGGCGGTCTTCTTGAAGTCGGGCTCCTCGGAGATCGGGTCCGTCGCGTCGATGCACACGGCGTTCGTGCGCACCTTCTCGTCGAAGAAGGCGAGCCACACGGTGCCCGCGGGCATGATGTTGCGCACCTGCGTCTCGACCACCGCACGGCACCGGCCGTGGCGGCTCTCGACTTCGGCGAGGTCGCCGCGCTTGAGGCCGCGTCGTTCGGCGTCGCCCGGGTTCATGTAGAGGAGCGCCGAGGGCGCGGCGCGGTGCAGCTCGGGCACGCGGCGCGTCATCGAGCCGGTATGCCAGTGCTCGAGGATGCGGCCCGTGCAGAGCCAGAGGTCGTAGTGGCCGTCGGGTTGCTCGACGGGCGCCGCATAGGGGCGGAAGAAGATCTTCGCCGTGCCCGGATAGGCGGTCTGCTTCGGATCGGTCACGCCCCGGAGGTCGCCCGAGGCGACGGGCTTCATGAGCTTGCCGTAGAAGAGGTTGTCGGGCTTGGCGTACGGGTCGTATTCCGGATTGAAGCGGTAGAGCGTCTCCTTGCCGTTCACCACCGGCCAGACGAGGCCGCGGACCTTGGGGTCCTGGTAGGTGTCGAAGTCGGCGAGGTCGTGCCCGTCGCCCAGCGTGAACTGCCGGTACTCGTTGAAGAGCGCCTTCTCGGGGAACCACTTCAGGCCGAGCGCGTCGCCCGTGTTGTTGAGTTCGCCCGGATAGAGCGGGTCGGGCCAGACGGCCTCGGCGCGCTTGCCCGTAGGCGCGAAGAGCACGTCGAAAAGCGTGTCGGTGGGCTTGTAGCCCATGGCGGCGGCCTTCTCGAGCACGTCGGGGAGCATATCGCCCGCGACGCCCTTGAGCGGCACGGCCTTCCAGGTCTCGCCGATGGTGAACCGCTTGGCGATCTGCATGAGCGTCCAGATGTCGGTCTTCGCCTCGCCCGGGGAGCGCACGAGCTGGTGCCAGCCCTGGGTGCGGCGCTCGGCGTTTCCGTAGAGGCCCCACTTCTCGAAGTGCGCGGCCACCGGCAGGATCAGGTCGGCGCAGCGCGCCGAGAAGGTCGGATAGATGTCCGAGACCACCACGAAGGCCTCGGGCCGGCGGCACGCCTCGATCCAGTGCGTGTTGTTGGGTGCGGACTGGATGATGTTGACCACCTGCGTCCAGAGGAAGTCGATCGAGCCGTCCTCGAGGCCGCGCAGGATCTTCATGAGCGAGGCGCCCACCTTCGGATTGAGCGTGCCTTCGGGGATGTTCCAGATCTTCTCGGTCTTCGCGCGGTGGGCGGGATTGGCGACCAGCATGTCCGCGGGCAGACGGTGGCAGAAGGCGCCCACCTCGCGTGCGGAGCCGCACGCCGAGGGCTGCCCGGTGAGCGAGAAGGCGCCGTTGCCGGGCTTGGCGTGCTTGCCGAGGAGCAGATGCAGGTCGTAGATCTGCTCGTTCACCCAGACGCCGCGCTGGTGTTGGTTCACGCCCATGCACCAATAGCTCATGATGTCGCGCTTCTCGTCGCAGAAGTAGTCGGCCAGAGCCATGAGCTTCTGCTTGAAGGTGTCGAGCGGCTCGTCGTTGTCGCCCTTGGCGAGCTCGGCGACGAAGTCGAGCGTGTAGGGCTCGACCCCCTTCTGGAAGTCCTCGAAGGAGATCTTCCAGTGCTTGCCCGCGGTGCCGCCGGAATTCTTCTGCGGCACGACCTCGCCCTCGCGGCGGCCCTGCGCGACGGCCTCCCACTTGTCGAGCTTCACCTCGAGCTGGCGGGCCATGACGTCCTTTTCGGCCGGGCGGGCGTACTTGTCGGTGTTGCGCAGGCCGTAGCCGATGTCGGTGACGCCCGCGCAGAAGATGCAGTGGCGGTCCACGAACTCCTGATTCACCTTGCCGCGGCGGATGATCTCGCGGATCACGAAGTTGATGATCGCAAGGTCGGTGTTCGGACGGAAGATGATCACGAGGTCCGAGAGGTTCGAGGAGCTCGAACGGTGGGTCGTGAGTTGGATGATGCGCGTCTCCTTGTCCGTGAGACGGCGGTTCGCCATGCGCGACCAGAGCACCGGGTGAGCTTCGGCGGGGTTGTTGCCCCAGAGGACGATCGTGTTGGTCTTCTCGATGTCGGCGTAGCAGTTGGCCGGCTCGTCCACGCCGAAGGTCTGGTAGAACCCGACCACGGCCGAGGCCATGCACAGACGCGCGTTCGGGTCGATGTTGTTCGAGCGGAAGCCACCCTTCATGAGCTTCGAGGCGGCGTAGGCCTCGGGAATCGTGTACTGGCCCGAGCCGATGATGGAGATGCCCGCAGGGCCCTTCGCCTCATAGGTGCGGTGCATGCGGCGCGCCATCTCGTCGAGGGCCGTCTCCCAGGAGACCGGTTCGAAGCGGCCGTTCTTGTCGAAGTGCCCGTCCTTCATGCGCATGAGCGGCTGCGTGAGGCGGTCCTTGCCGTACATGATCTTGGCGTTGAAGTAGCCCTTGACGCAGTTGAGGCCGCGGTTGACGGGCGCGTCGGGGTCGCCCTTCGTGGCGACGACGCGGCCGTCGCGCACGCCGACCATGAGGCCGCAGCCGGTGCCGCAGAAGCGGCAGACGGACTTGTGCCAGCTGATGCCGTCGTCGAGCCGGTTCGCGTCGGCCGCCTCGGCATGGGTGACGGGCAGGCCGAGCGCCATGGCGGCGCTCGCGGCGATGCCCGACTTCAGCACCGTTCGACGGTGCAGGGTGATGGGGCGTTCTTGATTCATGGTCAATCTCCAGCGGATTGATGGTTTTGCCCGCAGGGCGTCCTTTTATGGGGGCGCCGTCCGGAGTGTGCCGGCGGTCAGCCGGCGTCGGGACGGTGTTCGATCAGGCTGACGTCGTAGACGTCGGCGAGGTCGGCGACTCTGCGGAAGAGGCGGACTTCGTCGTCAGTGCACGGCGCCTCGATCGTGCAGATCACGCGGCCGGCGGCCGGATCCGTTTGATGGGGCTCCACGCCTGGGATTGTTCTGACCGCATCGAGAACGGCTGCGAGCCGACCCGGGCGGGCGACGACGAGGATGGCGGAATAGTTCATGGGGGTCTCGGACAACTCGTGTGATTTTTTTGGGAATTGGTCCTCAACCCATTTTCATGCGCGGCGCGCGCGCGGACTAGATCCCGTTGCGGAGGGGCGCGGGATCAAAACACCTTCCAAATGGGGTGCTTTTCTATTTATTTAGAGGTATCTTCGCCGCTTGCGGCCCCGAGCGGGCCGGCGGCCGTCACCGCAAGGGCGACGACGAGGAGGAGGGCGGCGAGGAAGTACGGCGTTCCCGCGGCCGCCTCCGCGGGGGCGTGCTCGGTGGTGAAGAAGAGCAGCGGCGTGCCGAGCACCGGACTCACGGCGCCCGTGAAGCTGTTGAGCGAACTTGCCGCACCGAGTCGCAGTCCCTGCGTGGTCGCCGACCCCGTGCGGCTGATCACGCTCTGCAGCGTCGGCCCCACGACGCCCATCACCGAAAAGAGCGCGAGGAGCGCCGTGACGCCTGAGCCCGTCGTGTTGAAGCCGATGCCGATGAGCGCGGCGAGGCCGCAGAGAAGCCCGAAGACGACGAGGCGTTTGGGCGTGAGAAGCGCGGATAGCCGCGGCAGAATCCAGCCCTGCGTGAGGGTGATCGCCGCGCCGAGCACGAAGATCGAGAAGCCGATCGACTTTGGGGTCCACCCGTAGCGGAATTCCGTATAGAGCGCCCAGGTGCACTGCACGAGGCTCTGCGAGAGCGTGTAGAGCGTGATGATGAGGAGCACGGGGAGCACGAGCCGCTCGCGCGAGAGCGCTCTGAGCGACGAGAACGGATTGATGCGCCGCAATGTGAAGGGCTCCGCTGCGGGCGCGCGCAGGCTTTCGGGAAGGACGAAGAGCCCGTAGAGGAAGTTGACCGCGCAGATCGCGCCCGCGATGAGGAAGGGCCGGCTCGGATCCGTTTCGCCCAACACGCCCCCGAGGGCCGGGCCGAGGATGAAGGCGATGCCGAAGATCGCGCCGATGCGCCCGAAGGCGGCGGTGCGCTTCTCCGCGGAGGTGACGTCGGCGATGTAGGCCTGCGCGACGACGATGTTGGAGCTCATGGCGCCGCCGAGGACGCGCGAAAGAAGGATGAGCCAGAGCGAGTCCGAAAAGGCCGGCACGAACATCATGAGCGCGAGCCCCAGGATGCCCGCAAGGAGCACCGGCCGGCGCCCGAGGCGGTCCGAGACCGCGCCGATCACTGGGGCCGAGCAGAACTGCATCAGGCCGTAGCTCACCATGATCGCGCCGTACCAGGAGGCCTGCAGGTCGGGCGTCGCGCAGAGCGTGCCGATCAGCCGCGGCAGCACCGGGATGATGAGGCCGATGCCGAGGGCGTCGAGAAAGACGCAGGCGAGCACGAAGCCGATGGCGGGCGTTCTGGCCATGGGAGCGGAAAGCGGGAGAAGTGAAAGCGGACGGCGCGGGAGACGGGTGAAGCTACAAATGATAACGGGCCTCAGGCCCGCGCCCAAGATGCGACATAGTGATCATGCATATTGCTCTTAATCAAAACTTTGGGTTGAGCAAACAATTCTGCGGATAATCCCCTCGGGATATCCGCAGGATGACTTAGGCGCCGCATTGGAACTCTTGCTAGTGTTAGTGAATGCGTCGGACGCGCACGTCCGCGGACCGGCGCGCATGCATGGCGGCGGCCGCGGATCTCGGAACTTCGCGGCGCCCGCAACAAGAACGACTAAAGGGCGGCTTTCAGAGGACACCCCCGCACCTCGCCGGAAAGCCTCGGGAAGACCGGGTCTTCCCCATTGCCCGACTCCCGGAGCACAAAAAATGAAGCGAGTCTTTCAGTTCGCGATGCCCTTCCTTCAGGCGTCGCTCGTCAAGCAGATCGTCGTCGGTCTCGTCCTCGGCATAGCCCTCGGCCTCACCTTCCCCGAAGCCGCCAAGGACGTGGGCCTTCTCGGCACGCTCTTCACCACCGCCCTGAAGGGCGTGGCGCCGATCCTCGTCTTCGTGCTCGTGATGTCCTCGATCGCCAATCAGCAGATCGCGGGCGACGTGCACATCAAGCCGATCGTCGCCCTCTACCTTCTCGGCACCTTCCTCGCCGCGCTGATCGCCGTCGGCGCGAGCTTCGCCTGGCCGACGGTGCTCACGCTGCACGCCGCGGGGCAGGCCGCGAGCACGCCGGGCAGCATCCTCGAGGTCTTCCGCAACCTCCTGCTGCAGGCCGTGGACAACCCCGTCCACGCCATCGCCAACGGCAACTACATCAGCATCCTCGTGTGGGCGATCGCCATGGGCGTCGTGCTGCGCCACTCGCACAGCTCCACGCGCGAGGTGCTCCTCGACGCGGCCCGCGCGGTCGAGTTCATCGTCCGCCTCGTGATCCGCTTCGCGCCCTTCGGCATCTTCGGCATCGTCTCCTCGACGCTCGCCACCACGGGCCTCGAGGCGTTCGCGGGCTACCTGCAGCTGCTCGCCGTGCTCGTGGGCACGATGTTCTTCATCGCGCTCGTCGTGAATCCGATCCTCGTCTGGTGGTGCATCCGCCGCAATCCGTACCCCTACACGCTCATGACGCTGCGCGAGTCGGGCGTCTCGGCCTTCTTCACCCGCTCCTCGGCGGCCAACATCCCGGTGAACCTTGAGATCTGCCGCCGTCTCGGCATCCCCGAGTCGACCTACTCGATCTCGATCCCGGTCGGCGCCACCGTCAACATGCAGGGCGCGGCGATCACGATCACGGTGCTCACGCTCGCGGGCGTGCACACGCTCGGCATGCCGGTGGACCTCCTCTCGGCGATCTTCCTCTCCTTCGTCGCCGCCATCTGCGCGGCGGGCGCCTCGGGCGTCCCGGGCGGCTCGCTCATGCTCATCCCGCTCGCCTGCGGCCTCTTCGGCATTGATCAGAACACCGCCATGCAGGTGGTCGCCGTGGGCTTCATCATCGGCGTGATTCAGGACTCGTGCGAAACGGCCCTCAACTCCTCAGCCGACGCGCTCTTCACGATCGCGTCCTGCAAGCGCGCCGAGCGCCTTGCAGGAAAGACGCAGGACTAAAGGCGGACATCCCCGCATCCTGAATGAACCCGGACGCCCCGTCCGCGGCACGACGCCGCAGGCGGGGCGTTCTTTTAGAATGCGGAGGTTTTGGACTTCAGACGACTCAGGGCATTTATGCGCCGCTATTCATCACCTCGGGAAGTGCTCAGGCAGGTCTTCGGCTACGACGCCTTCAGAGGCTTCCAGGAGGAGGTCGTGCGCACGGTGCTCGAGGGCCGCGACGCGCTCGTTCTGATGCCCACGGGCGGAGGCAAGAGTCTCTGCTACCAGATACCGGCGCTCCTGCGCGACGGCGTCGCCGTCGTCGTCTCCCCCCTGATCGCCCTCATGCAGGACCAGGTGGATGCGCTCGAGGAGCTCGGCGTCGCTGCGGCGTACCTCAATTCGTCGCTCTCTCCAGAGGAGTCGTCCGCCGTGCGGTCGCGGCTGCGCCGCGGTGAACTCGACCTGCTCTACGTCGCTCCCGAGCGGCTTCTGATGTCCGGCACGCTCGCGCTCCTCGACGAGCTCAAAATCTCGCTCTTCGCGATCGACGAGGCGCACTGCGTGAGCATCTGGGGGCACGACTTCCGCCCCGAATACGGCGCGCTCTCAGTGCTGCGCGAGCGCTTTCCCAAGGTGCCGCGCATCGCGCTCACGGCGACGGCCGACCAGAAGACGCGCGAGGAGATCGCCGAAAAGCTCCTCATCGAACCGAAGCGCTTCATCGCGAGCTTCGACCGTCCGAACATCTTCTACCGCATCGTCGAGAAGACGAGCGTACGCGAACAGCTCGCGAAGTTCATCCGCAGCGAGCACCCGGGCGAGTGCGGCGTCGTCTACTGTCTTGCGCGGCGCACCTGCGAAGAGGTCGCGGACTTCCTTGTCGGGCGCGGCGTGCGCGCGCTCTTCTACCACGCGGGCCTTTCGGCCGAGGAGCGCGCGGCGCGCCTCGCGCTCTTCCAGCGCGAGGACGACGTGGTGATGGTGGCGACCATCGCCTTCGGCATGGGCATCGACAAGCCCAACGTGCGCTTCGTCGCGCACGTGGACATGCCCAAGTCGATCGAGGGGTATTTCCAGGAGACGGGCCGCGCGGGCCGCGACGGCCTGCCCTCGGACGCCTGGATGGCCTACGGCCTCAACGACGTCGTCAACCAGCGCCGCTTCATCGAGCAGAGCGACGCGGACGAGCTGCACAAGCAGCTCGCCACGCAGAAGCTCGACGCCATGCTCGGGCTCGCCGAGGCTTGCGACTGCCGCCGCGTGCGGCTTCTCGCCTACTTCGGCGAGCAAAGCACGCCCTGCGGCAAGTGCGACAACTGCGTCAATCCCCCGCAGCTCACCGACGCGACGCTCGCCGCGAAGAAGTTGATCAGCTGCATCTGGCGCATTCAGCAGAAGTCGGGGACGAGTTTCGGCGCGCAGCACGTGATCGACGTGCTCCAGGGGCGCGAGACGGAGCGCACGCGCCGGCACTTCCACCAGGAGCTCTCCACCTGGGGGATCGGCCGGGAGCTCACCGACCGGCAGTGGCGCGCGGTGATCCGGCAGCTCATCGCGCGCAGCGTCCTCTGGGTGGACGCGCGCAACCACAACGTGCTGCGCCTGGGCGACGCGGCCAACGGCGTCCTGCGCGGCGAGATCAAGGTGGAGCTGCGCCGCACGCTCCTCGAAGCGGAGACGAAGACCCGCCGGCGCGCCCCCGAGGATCGCCCGGACCGCGACGAGCTCCTCGCGCAGCTCTCCGCCGTGAGCCGGCAGATTTTCGAGGCGCTGCGCGCGTGGCGCCTCGAGACGGCGCGCACGCTCGGCAAGCCTCCGTACGTGATCTTCGCCGACCGCACGCTCGTGGAGATCGCCCGGCGCAAGCCCACCAGCGTCGACGACATGATCGGCATTCCGGGCGTGGGCCGGCACAAGATCGAGCACTACGCCGACGACATCATCGAGATCGTGCGCGCGGAGTGCTGAGGACTCAGCGGCTCGCGGTCACGCGGGGCTTCTGCTTGCGGTTGGCGAGGATGCGGTCGAAGAGCCCGTTCGGGAGCATGCGCAGGATCTTCGCGAGCACGCCCATCTGCCACGGAATCACGCGGTAGCTCGTGCGCGAGGTGATCGCCTCGAGCGCTTCGCGCGCGAAGTCGTCGGGCTCCATGAGAAAGGGCATCTTGTAGGGATTTTCAGCCGTGAGCGGCGTGCGCACGAACCCCGGGCAGATCGTCTGCACGCGGATGCCGTACTTGGCGAGCTCGACGCGCAGGCTCTCGCAGTAGGTGATCACCGCGGACTTGCTCGCGCAGTACGCCTCCGACCCGGGCAGGCCGCGGATGCCCGCGACCGAGCCCATGCCCACGAGCTGGCCGTAGCCGCGCGCCTTCATCGGGGCGATGAAGGGGTGGAAGGTGTAGGCCATCGCGAAGACGTTGATGCGGTAGACCTCCTCGAGCATGTCGAGGTCCTCCTCGTACTCGGTCTTCACGCCGTGCGAGATGCCGGCGTTGGCGATGACGACGGTGGCGCCCCCGGAGCGCGCCTCGAATTCCCGGGCCGCGGCGAAGACCTCCTCGCGGCGGGTGACGTCGGCGGGGAGCACGAAGTGGCGGCTGCGGCCGCCGGGGAGCTCGTCCACGAGCGCCTCGAGCTTGTCGCGGCTGCGTGCGACGAGGCCGAGCACGGCGCCGCGGGCGGCGTACTGACGGGCGAGAGCGGCGCCGATGCCGCTCGACGCGCCGGTGATGAAGACGTTGAGCACGAGAGGAGTCTCCTCGGGAAAAAACGGGGCGCTTCAACCCTTGTTGAGGCGCCCGGGGGACGGCGGTCCGATGAGGACCGCGGAGGCGGCGCCCCGGTTCGGGCGGGGCGCTCGGTGGAATCAGCCGCGCTGGCGGCGGACCTGTTCGATGAGGAAGTCGATGCAGTCGGGCGTGCCTTCACGCGTGCCGACGAGGTGCGGGCCGGTCGTGTAGACGCCGCCCACGCCGATCATCGGCGTGCTGTCGATCTGGTAGTTCTGCCAGTACTGCGTCGCCTGACGGGACTTGTTCATGACGCTGAAGGAGCGCATGGACTGCTCCCACTTCTGCGGATCCACGCCCTTGCTCTTCATGAAGTCGGTGATGTCGGCAGACGGGTTCTCGAAGTTGTACGGGTGCTCCTGGTAGATCACGCTCTCGAAGAAGGGCATGTGCAGGCGCTCGAGCAGACCGAGCGCCTCGAGGGCGAAGTAGGTCTGGGTGAAGGGCAGGAGCTTGGGCTGCCAGGCGACCGGGCAGACGCGGACCGTCACGCCCTGGTGGGCGGCCTTCGCCCACTTCTCGAAGTGCGGCGCGAACTGCAGGCAGTGCGGGCAGGTGTAGGCGAAGAATTCGACCACCTCGATGGTGTCGCGCGGCGTCGGCGCGGGCGGATTCACCACGAGGTACTCCTTGCCGGCGGTGTAGGACTGCTGCGCAAAGAGCGGACCGGATGCCGGGACGAGCGCGGCGGCGAGGACGACTTGACGACGAGTCAGCATGACGAATGAGTCCTTTGTGAAGATGAAGGAAGCAGGCTGATCGGCCCGCGGCTACTTGTCCCGGACGATCAGGGCCTTCATTCCCTGATCGGTCAGGCTGTTGAACGCCTCCTCGGCGCCCTGACGATTTTCGAACGGGCCGACGCGCACGCGCCAGAGCGAGGAGCCGGCGGCCTGGATCTGCGCGCCGATCGCCTGCATGGCGAGTGCGGCGACGGCGTTGTCCGCTTCGGACTTCTTCGAGTAGGAGCCCACCTGGACCCAGAAGACGTCGGCCGGGGCGGGCGCGGCCGTCCCGGCGTCCGACCCGGCTGCGGGCACCTTCACGGTGCGCACGCCGCCGGCTTCGACCGCATCGTCCGAGCCGTTCTGCTGGTTGAGCCGCGCGTTGGGGTCGACCCCGCCCGCGAGCTTCGCGGCGGGATCGACGTCGGCGGTCACCCGGTCCACCTTGTCCACGAAGGGCATCGGACTCTTGGAGATCACGAGCATGGCGCCGGCGGCGATGCCGAGGCCGGTCACCACGCCGATGAGAAAGCCGGCAAAGCCGGCGGCAAAACCGCTTCTGGCCACTTTCAGATTCTCCTTATTCGGCGGACTCGTCTTCGCGGCGGCTCATGCGCATGGGCGCGGAGATGCCGAGCAGACGCAGGCCGTTGCCGAGGACCTGACGGGCCGCGGCGAGGAGCGCGAGGCGCGCGCGGCGCTCCGCGGCGTCTTCGACGAGCACGCGCTCGGCGTTGTAGAAGGCGTGGAAGGCCGCGGCGAGGTCCTTCAGGTAGTAGCAGAGCACGTGCGGCGCGTGGTCGCGCGCGGCGATGCGCAGCGTGTTGGGGTACTCGGCGATGGCGCCGACCAACGCCTCGCTCGCCTTGGAGGAGAGCGGCGAGAGGTCGCACTCGGCGAGCTCGGCCGCCGTCGGCACCTCCAGGCCCTGCTCGGCCGCGTTGGCGAAGACCGAGCAGATGCGCGCGTGGGCGTACTGCAGGTAGTAGACGGGGTTCTCGTCGCTCTTGGCGCGCGCGAGCGTCACGTCGAAGACGAATTCGGCGTCGGCCTTGCGCGAGACGAGGAAGAAGCGCGCGGCGTCGCGGCCGGCCCAGTCCACGAGGTCGCGCAGGGTGACGTAGTTGCCCGAGCGCTTGCTCATCTTCACGGGCTCCCCGTCCATCACGACCGAGAGCATCTTGTGCAGGATGTATTCCGGGAAGGTCTTCGGAATGGAGATGCCGAGCACGCCCGAGGCGGCCTGCAGGCCGGCGCGCACGCGCGCGATCGTGCCGTGGTGATCCGTGCCCTGGATGTTGACCGCCTTGGTGTAGCCGCGGCTGAACTTGTTGAGGTGGTAGGCGACGTCGGGCACGAAGTACGTGTAGGTGCCGTCGGCCTTCTTCATCACGCGGTCCTTGTCGTCCGTGAGGCCGTTGCCGAGGTCTTCGAACGTGGTCGTGCGCAGCCAGAGCGCACCGTCCTTCTCGTAGGTGTTGCCCGAATCAATGATCGCCTGGACGGTCTTCTGCACGGCCCCCGTCGAGTAGAGCGAGGACTCGAGGAAGAAGTTGTCGAAGCGCACGCCGAGCGCGGCGAGGTCGTCGTCCTGTTCGTTGCGCAGATACGCGACCGAGTAGCGGCGCACGAGGTCCGTGTCGGTGAAGTCGCCCGTGGACTCGATCACGCCGCCCGCATGCGGATGGACGGGCTTCTTCGCGAGGAAGTCGCGCGCGATCGAAAGGATGTATTCGCCGTGGTAGGCGTTTTCAGGCAGCTCCACCGACTCGCCCTGAAGCTGGCGGCAGCGGACCTGCACGGAGTTCGCAAGGTTGCCGATCTGCACGCCCGCGTCGTTGTAGTAGAACTCCCGCGAGACCTTCCAGCCTTGGGAGGCGAGGAGGTTGGCGAGCACGTCGCCCAAGGCGCCCTGACGGGCGTGGCCGAGGTGCAGCGGGCCGGTCGGATTGGCCGAGACGTACTCGAGGAGGACCGATTCGCCGGCGTGCTCGGTGCTTTCGCCGTAGCGCTCGCCCTCGCGCAGCACCTGCGAGACGATCGCGAGGCGGGCGTTCTGGGCGACGCGGATGTTGATGAAGCCCGGACCGGCGATTTCGACGGTTTCGACGATCTCGCCGAAGGCGGGATCGGCCTTGAGCGCGGCGACGAGCTCTTCGGCGATGGCGCGCGGATTCTTCTTGAGGCGGCGGGCGAGCTGCAGGGCGCAGGTGCAGGCGACGTCGCCGTGGGCGGGATCCTTGGGACGCTCGAGCGTCACGGGGGCGTCGGCGGCGCCGAGCGACGCGAGGGCGCCGGCGATGAGCTTCTGAATGGCTTCTTTCTGAGTGTCGAGCATGGGAGAAACAAAAACGGGGGTTGCAGTTTTGTGTGGACGGTGTGGGCCGCGGCGGGTCAGAGGCGCTTGTCGCGCTCGATCCAGGCGTAGGCGGAGTGGTTGTGGATCGACTCGAAGTTCTCCGCCTCGACGCGGTAGCTCAGCACGCGCGGGTCGGCGTTGAGCGCCTTGGCCATGTCGCGCACGATGTCTTCGACGAACTTCGGATGATCGTAGGCGTATTCGGTGACGAACTTCTCGTCGGCGCGCTTCAGGCGCGACCAGAGCTGACAGGAGGCGGCGGACTCGGCGACGCCGATCTGCTCCTCGAGGGACATCGGCGCGGCGAGGATGAGCGAGCTCTTGAGGAGCGAGCGCTGGTTGTGCGCGCCGTAGCGCGAAATCTCCTTGGAGCACGGGCAGAGGCTCGTGACGGGCGCGATCGTCTCCTGACGCACGACCGTGCCTTCGGCGCCGGTCGAGGCGGTGAAGGCGCATTCGTAGTTCATGATGCTCTCGAGGCGGCTCACGGGCGCGGCCTTGCGCACGAAGAACGGGAAGCGGATTTCAATCGTTCCGGCGTCGGACTGCAACAGCCCGAGCATCGCGCCGAGCAGCCGCTCCATGAGCGGCGCATCGAGCGGGTCGCGCAGCTCCTCCATCAGGCCGATGAAGCGCGACATGTGGGTGCCCTTCTTCGAGGCGGGCAGCGCCACCGTCATGGTGATGTCGGCGACGGTGTGCTGCGGCCCCTCGCGGCCGGCGACGGTGATCGGGAGTTTGACGCCGCGTACGCCGACGCGGTTGATGGCGATGTTGCGTTCGTCTTCAGTGGACTGTATGTCCGGGAGCGTGATCTTCTCTTCTGCTGCCATGTCGGAGGTCTTGAATTCGGCCGCGGCCCGCAGAGGCGCCTGCGGCTTTCAGCCCGCGGAGCGCGGGGCAGCCGCGCGACGGAGCGGTCGGGGCGGCTGAATGGGCAGTTATCTTACTCGACGCCGTGCGGCGCTGTGCCGCACGTGCGGCGCGAATGCGCAGGGCGGATGAAACCATTGTTTGCACAAAATGCCGCCTCCGAGGGCCGTTGCGGCCGGATCGGCCCGGCGGGGCGGCTTTCCGCCCGCCGGCGGCCGATATACTTTCCCTCAACGGCTTCTTGCAGTGAATGAGACGGCCTGCGAGCCGTCCGCGAACCGTTCCAGAGGAGTGACCCCATACATGCCCATCTTCATTTTTCCGCAGCCCGGCGGAGGCAACCCGCTCCTGAGCTTCCTCGTCGGTCTTGCGACGCTTGCGATCCTCGTCGGCCTCATCATCTTCTTTCTGCCGCTGATCGCCGGCGTCGTCGTCGCCGTGATCGTTCTGGTCGCTGCCTTCTGCCTCTGGGGGTGGATCAAGCGCAAGTTCGGTCTTGAATCTCAGGACGAGCGCAACTTCCGCAAGGTGATGGAGGACGCCGAGGCGTTCGCGCGGCAACAGTACCGCGGCGCCGGACGCTCGGGCACGGTCTACGAGCGCGAGGAGATTCGCATCGCGTCGGGCGCGCCGTCGCAGCGTCGCCGCGACATGAAGGACGTCGAGGACATCGAGGAGACGCCCGTCCCTCCTAAGAAGGACGAGCAGCACTGACGCGGCGCCGGGCCCGGCCCGGCGCTCCGGATTGAATTCGGGCGCGGCTCCGCCGAAGGCGGATTCCGCGCCCGAATTGCATCTGAGGCGTGTTCGTCATTCAAAGAAGCGGCGACACAAGATAGGACGCGCCCTCCTTGAGCCGGTCCGAAATCGGCCGGCGGCGCCATGCCTCCGGAGAGAGCTCCCGGCAGCGGCTCTCGTATTCCTCATGGAGCCGCACGAGGTCGGCGACGAAGTCGTCGTCGAAGATCACCATCATCAGCTCGAAATTGAGATGCATTGAGCGGTTGTCGATGTTGAGCGTGCCGAACACGGCGAATTCGTTGTCCACGGCGATCGACTTCGTGTGCAGCAGTCCGCCCTGATAGAGCAGCACGTGCACGCCCGCCTGCAGCAGGTCGTCGAAGTAGCGGCGCATCGCCCAGCCGGTGGCGGAGTTGTCGCACCGCTCGGGCACGATGAGCCGCACGTTCACGCCGCGCAGCGCCGCATTGAGGAGCGCCTGTACGACGGATTCCGTCGGAATGAAGTAGGGCGTCGTGATCGTGAGCGTGTATTCCGCGCGGCTGATCGCTTCGAGAATGAGGAGCAGGTTGCTGTCGCCCGGCTGATAGGGGCCGGAGGGCACGGTGGAGATCACCGCATCACCCGTATTGGGCGTGCGCAGCGTCTCGAAAGTCCTGTCGAGGTCCGAGAGGTCCCCGTCGGGCTGCAGAGCCCAGTCGAAGCGCCAGACCGCGTCGAGAAGCCGCGCGGCGGGGCCTTCGACGCGCACCATCGCGTCCACCCAAGCGCCCACGACCTTCGCTTCGGCGTAGTTTTTCGGGTCGATCATGTTGAAGCTTCCCGTATAGGCGACGCGTCCGTCGATGACGACCGTCTTGCGGTGCAGCCGGATGTCGGCGCGCTGCAGCCCGAATATCTGCAGAAGCTTCATCGGGAGCGCCGAAGCCACGGCGACGCCTTCAGCCTCGAGACGCCGGCGCGCCTCCGAGCGCAGGAAGATGCGCGACCCGAAGTCGTCCACGAGGATGCGCACGCGCACGCCGCGGCGCGCCGCCGCGATGAGCGCCGAGGAGATCTCAGCGACTTCGCCGCCGTCCTCCCAGATGTAGAACTCCATGTCGATCGAATGCCGCGCGGCGGCGATGTCGGCGTGCAGCGACGCGATGGTTTCCTTTGAGCTCGCCTTGAGCACGACCGTCGAGCCGGTGGCGGTCGGCATGCCGGAGAGCTTGGCGGCGAGGCGCAGCAGCGTGCGGTGCCGCACGAGCCGGCTCGGCAGCGGCCCGAGGGGCGTGAGCTTGTGCTGCGCGAGGTGCCCCCGGCGCTCCGCCGCGTCGCGCAGGCGCTTGGCGCGCAGCCGCCCGACCGGACGTTCGCCGAAGGCGAGGTAGAGCAGAAAGCCGACGTAGGGCAGGAGCGTCGTGAGCAGAATCCAGGCGAAGGACGAACCCGGCGGATGACGCGTGAGCACGACGCGGATGATCACGCTGAGGACGATGCCGAACTGCAAGAGCGCGGCGAGCGCGCCCCAGGCCGTGAGGGTGTCGAGGAAGGACATGGTCGAGGAATTCGATGCGATTTCGTTGATGCTAAAGGAAGTCGGCCCGGTCGGAAGCGCGCCCGCCGCGGGAGGGCGGAACTTTTTTTCACGCCCCTCTTGACAGCGCGGCGAAAAGCCGCAATAATTCGATCCTCTTCGCACGGAGGGGTGCCCGAGTGGCTAAAGGGGGCAGACTGTAAATCTGTTGGCTTACGCCTACGATGGTTCGAATCCATCCCCCTCCACCAGCGAAATCTGCGACGATCTGCTTACGCGTCGCAGCGTCAACCGCGGAGCGGAATGACCGTCCTCGATCCTGAGCGGGTGTAGCTCAATGGTAGAGCAGAGGCCTTCCAAGCCCCCGACGAGGGTTCGATTCCCTTCACCCGCTCCAGAAAATGCCCATGTGGCTCAGTGGTAGAGCACTCCCTTGGTAAGGGAGAGGTCATGCGTTCGATCCGCATCATGGGCACCACGAATTCCTTATACGTCCAATCTGATCCGAGCTGGTCGGATCTTTGTTCATCAGGAGCCGATCATGGCCAAGGAAAAATTTGAGCGCAAGAAGCCCCATGTGAACGTGGGCACGATTG
>NZ_DAVZJY010000015.1:0-22166 GCF_052272535.1 Sutterella sp.
GGCGGCCCGGCCGTTTTCTTATTTCTTATTCATCGCCCCCTCTTCCGGGCACTCCCGCGGCGGCGGCGGGTTGAGGCCTTCCTCTGCGGCGAAGCCGCCCTCCGCGGACTATGCTTTGGAAGAGGCGCGCGCAGCCCCCACGGAACAGCACGGCCCTGCAGAGAGCCCGATCAACCCTCCGGGCGCCCGGGACGAACGCCTGCCGCGCGCATGCACAAGAACAGGAAGAACGCCATGGCCCTCGATTCCGCTCCGACTTTTCCGGACGACATGTACGCCACAGCCGACGAAGGCGCCAAGCCTTTGCCGACGCCGCCGAGGAAGCCCATATCCCCCTTTGGCTTCACCAAGCACCTGCAGCGTTCTCCGATTCCCGTTCCCGTCATGCCCGCGAAGCTTCCCGACGCGGACCTGCCGCTCTTCACGCCGCAGCACTCCGACGGCGTCGTGACCGCACAGGCGCTCGTGGACACCTGCCGGCTCTATCTCTCGCCCTCTGACGTCGAGAAGATCCGCGAGGCGTACCGCTACGCCGACAACGCGCACCTCGGGCAGTTCCGCAAGTCGGGCGAGCCCTACATCACGCACCCCATCGCCGTCGCCTCGATCCTCGCCTCCTGGCGCATGGACGCCGAGACGATCGAAGCGGGCCTCATGCACGACGTGCTCGAAGACACGGGCACGAGCAAGCGCGAGATGGCCGAGAAGTTCGGCATCGAGGTCGCGGAGCTCGTGGACGGCGTCTCCAAGCTCGACAAGCTCAAGTTCTCCTCGAACGAAATCGCCCAGGCCGAGAGCTTCCGCAAGATGCTCCTCGCGATGTCGCGCGACGTGCGCGTGATTCTCGTCAAGCTCGCCGACCGCATCCACAACATGAGGACGCTCGGCGTGATGCGCCCCGAGAAGCGCGCCCGCATCGCCCGCGAGACGCTCGACATCTACGTGCCGATCGCGCACCGCCTCGGCCTCAACAACGTCTTTCGCGAACTCCAGGAACTCTCCTTCGCGAACCGCTATCCCTTGCGCTACCGCGTGCTCTATGAAAACGTCCTGAAGACGCGCAACAACCGCCGCGAGTACCTCGAGAAGGTGATGCACGACGCGAAGACCGCGCTCGCGAAGGCGGGGATCCCCTGCCGCATCCTCGGGCGCGACAAGACGATCTACGGCATCTACAACAAGATGCGCGAGAAGCACCTCTCCTTCTCCGACGCGCTCGACATCTACGGCTTCCGCATCGTCGTGCAGTCGCGCGACGACTGCTACCTTGCATTGGGCGCCCTCCACCAGCGCTGGAAGCCCGTCAACGCCCGCTTCAAGGACTTCATCGCCATCCCGAAGTCGAACGGCTACCAGTCGATCCACACGACCGTGATCGGTCCGGACGGCACGCCCGTGGAGTTTCAGCTGCGCACCGAGGCGATGCACCGCATCGACGAGGACGGCATCCTCGTGCACTGGCTCTATGCATCCTCCGACGACACCTCGGACCTGCAGTCGCGCACGGCCGCCTGGCTGCAGAACCTCCTCGAGATCCAGCGCACGAGCTCGGACAGCACGGAGTTCCTTGAAAACATCAAGGTCGACCTCTTCCCGAACCAGATCTACGTCTTCACGCCGAAGGGCCGGATCATTTCGCTCCCGAAGGGCTCCACCGCGATCGACTTCGCCTACGAGATCCACACCGACATCGGCAACCACACCGAGGCCGTGCGCATCAACGGGGAGCCCAAACCCCTCACCGACGCGCTCAAGAACGGCGACCTCGTGCAGGTGATCACCTCGCCCGACGCGCACCCGAGCCCCGCCTGGCTCTCATCGGTCCATTCCGGCCGCGCGCGCGCCGAGATCCGCCAGTACCTGAGGAGCTGCCAGTTCGACGAATCGACGAAGCTCGGGCGCCTTGCGCTCGAAGCGGTCGCGGCCAACCAGAAGATCGACCTGATGGCGATTCCGAGCTCGATCGAGCAGAAGCTCGCCCGCGAGTTCGGCGCGCAGAGCCTCGCCTCCCTCTACGCGATGATCGGCCTCGGGAAGGCGCTCCCCGCCGCGGTGCTCCACCGGCTACGCATGCTGCTGCGCGAAGAGAACCTCGAGAGCACGAGCGGCGACCTGCCCGCCGTCATCGTCAACGGCAACGAAGGCGTCGCGCAGCACCTCGCCGTCTGCTGCCACCCGATCCCGGGCGACGAAATCACGGGCTACAACCGTCCGGGCCTCGGCCTCACCGTCCACCGCGAGGACTGTCCGCACGCGAAGCGCGGCAAGCAGGCTGATCCCGCCCGCTGGATGCACCTCGAGTGGGGCGCGACGAAGCCCGGAGCGCACTTCGCCGTGCCGCTCGAAGTCCGCGTGAAGGACTCCCATGCCGGCCTCGCCACCGTGGCCGCGGCCGTCTCCGAAGCAAATTCGAGCATCACGGCCGTGACGCTCGAGGAGCGCGAAGCCGAGCACATCGTCCACGTGACGGTGCTTGTGCGCGACCGCAACCACCTCATCCACGTCGTGCGCACGATCCGCCAGAACGAGGTCGTGCTCAAAGTGAAGCGCGTCTTCGAAGAGGGCTCCCCCACGAAGCGCCGCCTCTCGGTGTGACCGGACGGAAGAGGCTCCGCCCCCTTCCACCCCTCAGAAGCGCAAACGCCTCCCTGAAGCCCGCGGGCCCCGGGGAGGCGTTTTGTTTTTCCGGCAGTCCGTTCTCCTAGGGCAGCGGCTGCTCGTTCGTGTAGGTGACCTCAAGGATTTCGAGCGTGTCCACGCCCGCCGGATGGGTCGAAGTGGCCGGGGTCGGGAGCTTCACTTCGTCGCCCTCATGGTGCTTGAGAAGCACCCGGGCGATCGGGCTGATCCAGCTCACGTCGCCGTGCTCGGCGTCCGCCTCGTCGATGCCGACGATGCGGATCTTGCGCTCCTCGCCGCGCTGATTGGCGTAGAGCACCGTAGCGCCGAAGAAGACCTGGTCGGTCTCGGGGTGAAGAGCGGGATCCACCACCTCCGCGGACTCGATGCGCTTGTTGAGGAAGCGGATGCGCCGGTCGATCTCGCGCAGACGCTTCTTGCCGTAGAGGTAGTCGCCGTTCTCGGAGCGGTCGCCGTTGCTCGCCGCCCAGGCGACGACGTTCACGACGTCGGGGCGCTCGACGTTCACCAGGCGCTCGCGCTCGTCGAGAAGCCTGCGGTAGCACGCGGGCGTCATGTAGTTCTTCGTATTGGGAGGAAGCCCGGGGAGCTTCACCTCGTCATCGTCATCCTGAGACATGGCAACAATTCCTGCGGCATAGCAAAAAGCCCCGGAAGACGAAACAACCGAGGCTTTTTACAAGAATTCGTGGTGGTGGAGAAGAGGAGGATCGAACTCCCGACCTCTGCATTGCGAACGCAGCGCTCTCCCAGCTGAGCTACTTCCCCGCACCGGAGGAGAGGAATTGTGCCCTCAGAAGCGCCGTTGCGCAAGTACTTTGAATCAAAATACCGCATATACGGTATGCGATAGGTATTGGCGCGCTTCCCGCAGCCCGAGTGCGCCGGCCCCGCGGCGGCGGCGTCCGCGCGGAATCGCCGGCCCCATGCGCCATAATGATGAACATGCAGAAAATTGACTTTCACTTCAACGTTCCCAACCGCCTGAGGTACGCCTGTCTCGTCGCGCGCACCGTCTACAAGCGCGGGCTCACGCTCGCGCTCTGGACCTCCGACGCCGAGCGGCTGCGCAGTCTCGACGCGCTCCTCTGGCGCTTCGACGACCTCGCGTTCCTGCCGCACGCCCGCTGCGGCAGCCGCCTCGAGGGTGAAACGCCAATCCTGCTCTCCACGAACCTCGCAGAGCTCAAGGGCGACGTGCTGCTCCTTCTTGACGACCATCTGCCGGGAAACTGGAAGACGGAGTTCGAGCGCTTCGCCCGCATCATCGACGTGGTGAGCACGGAGCCGCAGGAGCTCAAGCTCTCGCGCGACCGCTACCGCGCCTACAAGGCCCAGGGCGTGGAGCTCGCAGCCTACGACCGCCGTCAGTAGCCGACCGATCTTCCCGCCTCTCCCCCTCTTTTCTCCTCCCTCCCCCTTTGAGGATTTGACCGCGATGAACCGACAGGAACCCGTCATCGACGCGAACGCCACAACGAGCGTGCTGCTCACGCACCGCGTCCCCTTGTCCTGGGAGGAATTGGTCCGCATTGCGCCGGCGGAGGCCCCACGCGAACCGACGCTCACGCTCCCGCCTGCAGCCGAGTCCGCGCCCGTCGCGCCGACGGCGGCGGCAAAAGCGCCCGAACCGGCGCCTGCCGCCCCCGCAGCGCCCGCACCCGCTCCCGCCGAACCGCAGCCGCTTCTCCTCACCGACGCCGAGAAGAAGGCGATCATCGCGCGCCTTGCGCCCGGAATCGAAGCCACCGTCCGCCAGGGGCTGCGCGACGCGCTCGACCTCGCCGTCTCCAACGCCGTCACGCGCCTCAGGGCCGACCTCGAACGCACGCTCTCCGCGCAGGTCGTGCAGGCCGTCGATAAGGAGATCCGCCGGGCGGACCTCTCCGACATCGTCAAGCGGTGAAGCTCTGCGGCGGCTGAGCCCCGCACCCCCGCCGCGCCCATCCGTAGCGCCCTGCGTTCGTGAGAAAATTGCCGAACCAATGATTTTTTGACGCATCGCCCCGACCGGAGGGCCTGCGGCGCCCTGAGGCGCTCCCTCGGGCCCGCTTCGGGCCGACCACCCCTTTTCATCCCCGACGCCGTGCGCGGCGCGGCTGCAGGAGACCTTCTCCCGCGCCGCCCTCCGGCGCCAATTTCTTTCTGTGAAGTCATGACGGAACAGCAATCCCAAGAGCTCGCCAAGAGCTTCGACCCCAAGACCATCGAATCGCGCTGGTATCCCATCTGGGAGGAGCGCGGCTACTTCAAGGCCGGCCTCGATCCGAAGAAGCCCGCCTTCTCCATCCAGCTGCCGCCCCCCAACATCACGGGCATCCTGCACATGGGTCATGCCTTCAACCAGACGGTGATGGACACGCTCACGCGCTACCACCGCATGGCGGGCTACAACACGATGTGGCTGCCGGGCACCGACCACGCCGGCATCGCTACGCAGATCGTGGTTGAGCGCCAGCTCGAGAAGCAGGGCCTGAAGCGCCGCGACATGAAGCGCGAGGACTTCATCGCCAAGATCTGGGAGTGGCAGAAGTTCTCCGGCGGCTCGATCCTGCAGCAGATGCGCCGCCTCGGCGACAGCGTCGACTGGGACCGCCTCTACTTCACGATGGACGACAAGCTCTCGAAGGTCGTGATCGAAACCTTCGTGCGTCTCTATGAAGAGGGCCTCATCTACCGCGGCAACCGCCTCGTCAACTGGGACCCGAAGCTGCAGAGCGCCGTCTCCGACCTTGAGGTCGAGAGCGAAGAGGCCGACGGCCATCTCTGGGAGATCCGCTATCCGGGCGTGGACGGCTCCGAAGGCGTCGTTGTCGCGACGACCCGTCCCGAAACGCTCTTCGGCGACCAGGCGGTCGCCGTGCATCCCGAGGACGAGCGCTACAAGCACCTCGTGGGCAAGATGCTCAAGCTTCCGCTCACCGACCGCGTCATTCCGGTGATCGCCGACGAGTACGTCGACCGCGAGTTCGGCTCGGGTTGCGTGAAGATCACGCCGGCGCACGACTTCAACGACTTTGAGGTCGGCCGCCGCCACAACCTCCCGATGCTCAACGTCCTCACGAAGACGGCGCGAATGAACGAGAACGTGCCGGAGAAGTACCGCGGCATAGACCGCTACGAGTGCCGCAAGGCCGCCGTGGCGGACCTCGAGGCCGCCGGGCTCTTGGTCGGCATCAAGCCGATCAAGCACATGGTGCCGCGCGTCTCCCGCACGGGCGAAATCGTCGAGCCGATGCTCTCCGAGCAGTGGTACATGGCGATGAGCAAGCCCGCGCCCGAAGGCACCCTCTATCCGGGGAAGTCGATCGCCGAGGTGGGTCTTGAAGCCGTCGAATCCGGCGAAGTGAACATCTTCCCGGCTGAGTGGCGAGGCGTCTACCGCCAGTGGCTCGACAACATCCAGGACTGGTGCCTCTCGCGTCAGCTCTGGTGGGGTCATCAGATTCCGGCCTGGTACGACGAGGCGGGCAACGTCTTCGTCGCCCGCACGGAGGCCGAGGCGCAGAAGCAGGCCGATGAGAAGGCCGGCCACCCCGTCAAGCTCACGCGCGACGAGGACGTGCTCGACACCTGGTTCTCCTCGGGCCTCGTGCCCTTCTCGACGATCGGCTGGCCCGACGCCGAGGGCGAGGAGAAGACCGCCTACGACCTCTACCTCCCCTCGACGGTGCTCGTCACCGGCTACGACATCCTCTTCTTCTGGGTCGCCCGCATGGTGATGCTCACGAAGCACTTCACCGGCCGCGTGCCCTTCAAGAACGTCTACATCCACGGCCTCGTGCGCGACGCCGAGGGCAAGAAGATGTCGAAGTCCGAGGGCAACACGCTCGACCCCCTCGACATCATCCAGGGCATCGACCTCGAGCACCTGATTGAAAAGAACACCCGCGGTCTGCGTCAGCCCGAAAAGGCGCCGATCGTCGAGAAGAAGCTCCGCAAGAACTACCCCGAGGGCATCGCCGCCCACGGCGCCGACGCGCTGCGCTTCACGATGGCCGCCTACGCCACGCTCGGCCGCAACGTCAACTTCGACCTGAAGCGCGCCGAGGGCTACCGCAACTTCTGCACGAAGCTTTGGAACGCCACCCGCTTCGTGCTCATGAACGTCGAAGGCAAGGACTGCGGCGTGGGCGAAACCGCCGGCGCGCCGATGGAGTTCTCCTTCGTGGACGAATGGATCAAGAGCGAGCTCGCGCGCACGACGAAGGAGGTGATCGCCGCCTACGCCGACTACCGCCTCGACAACGCCGCGAACACCATCTACTCCTTCGTCTGGAACCAGTACTGCGACTGGTACGTCGAGCTCGCCAAGGTGCAGCTCCGCGGCAGCGAAGCCGTGCAGCGCGCCACGCGTCACACGCTCGTGACGGTCCTCGAGACGGTGCTGCGTCTTGCGCACCCGATCATCCCGTTCATCACCGAAGAGCTCTGGCAGAAAGTCTCCGTCATCGCCGGCACCCGCCGCGAGGATGAAGAAACCTCGATCATGATTCAGGCCTATCCGACCTTCAATGAAGCGGATCTGAAGCCTGAAGCCACAGCCCGCATGGCGACCGTGCAGCAGATGATCGACTCGATCCGCAATCTGCGCTCCGAGATGAAGCTGCCGCCTTCGCAGAAGCTCCCGCTTCTCATCTCCGGCAATGAAGTCGAGTGCCTCGCCGCCGCGCCCTACCTCCAGCAGCTCGCCCGCGTTGAACCGGTCGAACACGTGGAGAACATGGAGCAGCGCCAGAAGGGCACGGTCGCTCCCGTCGCGATCGTCGGTGACTTCAAGCTGATGCTCAAGGTCGAGATCGACGTCAAGGCTGAACTGGAGCGTCTTGAGAAGGAGGCCGCCCGCCTTCAAGGTGAAATCAAGAAGTGCGAAGGAAAGCTTTCCAACGAGAAGTTCATTTCAAAAGCCCCTTCCGATATTGTGAACGCAGAAAAAGATAGATTAGCAAACTTTACGGAAAAACTAGCAAAAATCCGTCAACAAATTGAAGTGATTAAGGACACTGCCAAATAATCAAGTCCCTTTTGGATGCTTGCTCAAGCATCCAAAATCCCCTCAGACACAAAGTCTTCCATACTCTCGAGCTGGTATCTCGAGCCTCCACCTATGTCGGGCACTACCTGAATCGATGTGATGTGCAGTAGCTCGGGTAAGTCGACTCATGCGCCCGGCGCCTCATCTGTCGGTGCCGATGACACACCGAGCCGCAGCGTATGCTTATATAGAGTGCAAGATAGATATGCTATACTCAAATGAGTTAACGCGCTTTAGTGAATGAATCTCATTTAATTGAAGGAGTGATAGGCAAAATGAACCCTCCTATTAAGAACGTCCCCAGTGTTGGCAGCACAGGGATCAGCAAGTCAAAAAGTGATGGCCTTGCTGCTGGCAAGGCGACCACGGTTCGGGTGAATTTCGACCTGGATCGTGACCAGCATATTAAGTTGAAGCTCTTCGCTACGAGGCAGGGCAAGACCATCAAGGAAGTGCTGAGTGACTACGTTGCACAGCTTCCAGCGCAGGGCGCGTAAGGTTTCAGAGCCTTAACACTAAGAATTCAGGTCGGGTTACGATAATTTCAAATCTCAAAAAGTGATCAAATGGCAATTTACACAATATGGAACAATAAGGGTGGCGTCGGAAAGAGTTATCTGACTTTTCAAGTTGCATCCGAATATGCATCCCAGCATCCAGAGAAAAAGGTTTTAGTAGTTGATCTTTGTCCCCAAGCTAATTCTTCCTCTATGTTGCTGGGAGGAATGATTAATGGCGAGGAAACTCTGAGTCAGTTGCATGGGATGGTTCCGCGCACGTCTATCGCAGGTTACATCGATGATCGCATTGCCAGTCCATATCAAAATCCTCGCACAGGGACTCAATACCTGACATCTGTTAGTCGATTCAATCACAGCATCCCGAATAATCTATTTCTGATTGCTGGCGATGAGCAGCTTGAGCTTCAAGCGCCTCGAGTAAGATCTGCTACGCAGCCAGGCCCAGATGACGCTTGGCGGCTTGTACATATGTGGATTCGTGACCTTATCGCAGATATCGTTGATTCTTGGGATGACGTCGATCATGCAGTATTCATTGATTGCAACCCAAGCTTTTCCATCTACACTGAATTGGCGCTGTGTGCATCGGAGAGATTGATTGTTCCGTTTTCAGCAGACGGATCATCTAAGCGTGCTGTTCGTTCTGTATTGGCGCTAGCGTTTGGCGTTAGCCGGCAACCAGGACAATTGCAATCTGAGTTTTTCCGCGGTACCCAACGGGCTCAAATGAATCGACCCAAGATATATATGTATGTTGGGAATAGATTGACGCAAAGTTACTATTCATCTGCGGCAGCATTTAAGATGGTGGTTGGTGAAATTGGAGATGAAATATATGATGTCTGGCGTGCCAATCCCAATGAATTTAGCATTCATCCGGCCGGCTCGCCATTGCCAACCAATAAGAAAAGCTTCAAGGCAATGTTCCAAAAGGAAGTTGGCGATGCCAATACGGCATCCGTTGTTTCCAGTACTTTAGGAATCCCAATATGCCAAATGACTTCTGGCACAAAGGTGGTGCTTAGGAAGAATGTTGTAGTTAACCAGTCACAGCTTGATAAGCAGGCCCCAAATATAAGAGATCTTGTGAGTGCTATCGAATAGTGTTGTGTTGAAGTGATGCATGGAAATCTCCCGAATACGGGAGATTGTCAAGAAAAAAATAGGTCAGCTCAGATATTTACATTTGAGCTAGGCCTGGTTGATGCGTTCGCACTGGTATTTATAGGGAATAATATGTCAAATATCTTAATTACTGGCGGGGCTGGATTTATCGGCTCTCATTTGGTTGATCGCCTTCTTAGTGAGGGCCATAGAGTTGTTGTTATTGACAATCTTTCGCTTGGATTGGAACGAAACATTGCACATAACTTGTCAAATGCAAGCTTTGAATTTATCAAGGGAGATGTACTTGACAAGAATTTGATGACGAAGATCTTCAACGATACCAAATTTGATATTGTGTTCCATTTGGCAGCGAACTCTGATATTGCCCGGTCTCATGCCGATCCATCTGTGGATCTGAATATGACGTTCATGACCACCTATTCGGTTCTTGAACAAATGCGAACTCATGACGTAAAGAAGCTGATGTTTGCCTCTACCTCGGCTATTTATGGCAATGCATATGGAATTGAGGTAACTGAAACCTATGGACCTCTCTTCCCTACTTCGCATTACGGTGCTTGTAAGCTCGCGAGTGAAGGAATTATTGCAAGCTACTGCGAAAACTATGGCATTCAGGCGTATATCACACGTTTTCCCAACGTCTGCGGCGAACGAACGACTCACGGTGTGCTACATGACTTCGTCAAGAAATTGAAGAAGCATCCCTGTGAGCTTGAAGTTCTAGGTGATGGTAGACAGGCCAAACCTTATCTCTATGTGAAAGATTTGGTGGATGCTATTCTTTTCGTGATCCAGCATTCCAATAATCAGATCAATTACTTTAACCTTGGGGTTGAGGGAAATACAACGGTTACCAAGATCGCCGAGATGGTGATCTCCTCCATGGGGCTATCGGCAAAAATTCGCTATACAGGAGGCGATCGTGGCTGGGTGGGAGATGTCCCCCTTTTCCGGTATAACCTCGACAAAATCCACCAGCTTGGTTGGAAGGCCTCGCTTTCGTCTGACGAGGCTGTGCAGAAAGCTATCGATTACATCCTGAAGGTGGATCTATGCAACTTGTGATCATCGCTGGTGGAAAAGGAACGCGGCTCGGTCTTAAAGACATTCCAAAGCCAATGTGCCAAATTGGCGGCAAGCCTCTGCTTGAACGCCAGATTGAACTCGCAAAGCGTTACGGTATCAATGAGATCTTCATTCTTTCCGGACATCTTAGCCAAGTCATCATCGACTACTTCGGGGACGGATCGCGTTTCGGCGTGAAGATTCATCATGTCGTTGAGCCTCATCCTCTTGGAACGGCAGGGAGCCTCAAGTTGCTTGAAGGGATGCTTGAGGGCAGATTCCTTGTTTTCTATGGCGATGTTGTAATGGATTTTGACATTGATTCGTTTACGCAATTTGATTTGGCGGACCCAAATACTGTTGGCACGCTCTTGGTTCATCCCGGGAATCATCCCTATGACAGTGATCTTGTAGAAATCAATGCAGAGAACGAGATTACGGGGTTCCTATCCAAACCTCATCCGGAAGGGATGATCTACCGAAACCTCAACAATGCTGCTGTATACATCTTTGGGCAAGAGATCTTCAATGCGATTCCGAAGGATGTGCCCCTTGATTTTGGCAAGGATATATTTCCGAAGCTTGTTGCGTCAGGCAAACGCTTGCGGGCTTATGACACGCCCGAATTCATTCGGGATATGGGCACACCTGATCGACTTAAAGTGATCGAAAAGGATGTGGTCTCTGGTCTCGTTTCAAGGCTGAACAGGAAGAACCCGCGCAAGGCAATATTTCTTGATCGTGATGGGACAATCAATGTGAATATGGATACGCACCCGACAGTGGAAGGGTTCCGCCTTTTGCCAGGAGTTGCCGAAGCGATTCGCAAAATTAACGAAAGTCACTTCCTTGCGATCGTGGTTACGAACCAGCCGATGATCGCGAAAGGTTTTCTTACGTTTGAGGAGCTCGACTCAATACATAAGAAGATGGAGACCTTACTGGGTGAAGAGCGCGCTTACGTTGATCGCATCTATTTCTGTCCACACCATCCAGAGAAGGGGTTCCCGGGAGAAGTGCCAGAGCTCAAGACATTGTGCAGCTGCAGAAAGCCACATCCTGGGATGCTTCTTCAGGCAGCTCAGGCTCTCAACATCGATCTCAAGGAATCTTGGATGATCGGTGACAGCGAAACAGATGTCGCCGCAGGTGAAGCTGCAGGTTGCAAAGCAATTCAGCTTAAGCCAGACTTTACTCTTCTTGACGCAATTGATAAGGTATTAAACAAGTGATTATCACCCGAACACCGTTGAGGGTAAGCTTCGCCGGGGGCGGAAGTGATCTGCCATCGTACTATGAGAAGTACGGAGGAGCTGTGCTTTCAACGGCAATCAACAAGTACATCTATCTGACGATGCACCCCTATTTCTTCAAGTCTGGGTATTTCCTGAAGTACTCAGAAGTGGAGCATGCCAGCAAGGTAGATGAAATTAAGCACCCGATTATCCGCGAGGTTTTCAGACTCTACGGCATCAAGGGGGTAGATTTTAGCTCTAGCGCCGATGTGCCGAGCGGTAATGGTCTTTCTTCTTCATCTGCCTTTACGACTGGGTTGATACAACTCTGCAATGCTTACAAGGAGCTTTACAAGACAAAAGCTGAAATTGCATCCGAAGCCTGTCACGTAGAGATTGAAATTCTCGGGGAACCAATTGGGAAGCAGGATCAGTACGCATGTGCATGCGGTGGTCTCAACTTCATTCAATTCGAACGCAGCGGCGAGGTCACTGTAGAAAAGGTATACCTAACGAGTGATGGATACCATCGCCTCGAGAATAACCTAATGCTCTTTTACACTGGGATTACTCGGTCGGCTTCTTCGATACTTCAGGAACAGAAGAGCAATACAACGCATGACACAAAGAAGATTGAGAACCTTCACAAGATGGTTGGACTCGCGGGGAACTTGCGTGACGAACTGCTCCGCAACAACATTGACGCTATGGGCGAGATTTTGCATCAGGGGTGGCTCCTGAAGCGAGAACTTGCGAGCAAAGTAACAAACCCGCAGATTAATGACTGGTATGAGCGGGCGCTTAGAGCAGGAGCGCTCGGCGGTAAGCTGTTAGGCGCTGGAGGCGGTGGTTTCCTGTTATTTTATGTACAGGAACAGAATCATCAACGTGTTCGAGATTCGCTTTCGGACCTTAAGGAAATGCC
This sequence comes from Sutterella sp., assembly GCF_052272535.1. Lineage (NCBI taxonomy): Bacteria > Pseudomonadati > Pseudomonadota > Betaproteobacteria > Burkholderiales > Sutterellaceae > Sutterella > Sutterella sp. Next base: position 12,550 of record NZ_DAVZJY010000015.1, read on the forward strand.
CTTCAAATTCGACAACAAGGGCACGACGATCATCCACTTCAACAAGCACTCTCTTAAAGGAATTTTCCAATGATTAATTTCATCACAGATATCGAAAGTTACTTTGAAAAGCTCAAAATGACCATTGATAATGTTGACCGCAATGAAATCAACACATTCATCAGCTTGCTTCTAAAAGCTCGTGATGAAGGAAGACATATCTTCATCATGGGCAACGGCGGTTCCGCTGCAACAGCTAGTCATTTTGTGTGTGACTTTAACAAGGGGGTTTCATACGGCAAAGATCGTCGCTTTAAGTTTTTCTGCCTCAACGACAGCATGGCGACCGTTAGTGCATATTCCAATGATGTCGCCTATGAAGTTGCATTTCTCGAACAACTTAAAAACTTCGTGGAACCTGGCGATCTCGTGATCGGCATCAGTGGTTCTGGCAATTCGAAGAATATTCTTCTCGCTATTGAATACGCGAACTCTATTGGTGCGGAGACGATTGGCATCACGGGGTATGATGGAGGGAAATTGAAACTCTTGGCCAAGTACTCCGTGAATGCTAACACAAACGATATGCAAATTAGCGAGGATATGCATATGATTCTGAATCATTTATGCATGAAAATTATTTGCAAAATTAATAACTGATTAAGTTAATGGATTAATGCGATGATCCCAACTCAGCACCCGAAAGTGTCGGTGATTGTTCCGATTTATAAAGTAGAAAAGTATCTTGTTCAATGTTTAGACTCGATTATCAACCAGACTTTGAGAGACATTGAAATTATTCTGATCGATGAGGGTGATCACGATGCATGTAGATATATCATTGATCACTATGAACAAACAGATAGCCGCGTAAGAGGCATCCACGAAAATAATGGTGGGTATGGTCGCTCTGTTAATAAAGGCTTCGAGCTGGCTAGAGGAGAATTCATTAGCATCATAGAAAGCGATGATTTTATTGATTCACGGATGCTTGAAGATTGCTTTGAAATTGCAAACAAATTCAATGCTGATGTTGTCGCAACCCCCTATTACGAATATTGGGATAAAAGTAGAGAGTCTCCTGAGCGCAAAGAAATTGTGTGGTGGACAAAATATTTCACAAAGGTGCCTAGTGACAGGATTATTTCTGCTAAAGAGTACCCTCAGTTTTTAGGCGTCCATCCTTCAATTTGGGCTAAGCTATATAGAAAATCCTATCTTGATAAAAATGAAATAAGGTGCATTGAGGCAAGAGGGGCTGGTTACATCGATCATTTACTTAGAGCTCAAATCATGTTGATGACAGATAAACTTGTTTGGAATCCAAAGCCTTACTATCATTACCGGCTATCTAATGAAAATGCCTCTTCTGCTGCGGGAATGTGGGATATTAAAACAATGTTGCAAAGATGGAGCGAGGTGCACGATTGGATAAAAATGCAACATGCGATCAATTACGATGATTTCGCTTCTTGGATGATTCGAGAAGAATATGTTTGCACTCTTGATAAAATGTTGTCATTCCCTTTATTCCGAACGCAGGAAAATATATCGGCGCTGATAGAAAATTTCAAATACACAAAAGTGGAACACATTGAAAATTCTTTAGCATTAAATAAGAAAGAAAAAAAGAAGGCATTGCGTTTTATGGAAACCGTCAAAGATGCCTCAGACTTTAAAAGGTACTGTGTAGAAGTCCTATCAGATTCAAAAGATTTTGTTCCGACAATTAGGATCAAGCTTTTTGGGTTGATACCAATGATCCTTTGTAAGAAAACTTCAAATAGATGGAAGGTCTTTTTGTTTGATGTGATTCCATTGCTTAGCATTAGATCGTAACAACACCCACGGCCTTAATTTTGAGAATTCAATTATGCATATCGTAATTCTTGGCGGCGGCCTTTCGGCTATATCTGCGTCCTTATTTCTTCAAGATAAACCAAATATCGAAAAAATTGTAATCCTAGAAAAAGAAGAGGTTCCAGGGGGGCTTTGTCGAACTTTTTCAACAAATGGCATTGAATGGGATATTGGCCCCCACATTATTTTCTCCAAAGACAAAGAAGTTCTGAGTTTCATGAACCAGTCTCTGGAGGAGAACAATGAACAGCATCGCAGATCAAACCGAATCATTCACGACAAACGCTTCATTCAGTATCCGTTTGAAAATGACCTATCCAAACTTTCAGAGCATGACAAGTTCGTATGTCTGAATGGTTTTCTCCATAACCCGTATGAAAACTATCCTGTAGCCAATATGTTGCAGTTCTTTCTGCGTACCTTCGGTGAAGGCATCACAAATATGTACCTTCGCCCATACAATGAGAAGATCTGGAAGTTTGATCCAGCATTTATGGACACGCAGATGGTCGAGCGCATCCCGAGACCGCCCAAGGAAGACATCATCAAGTCAGCAGCTGGCGAGACTGTTGATGGCTACACGCATCAGCTCTACTTCAATTATCCAAAGACTGGTGGCACGGAGTCATTGATCAAGGCTCTCGTTAAGAAGCTTTCGGACAAGGTGGAGATTGTGACTAGCGCGGAAGTCAAGGCTGTAGAAAAGCGTTCTGGTAAGTTCGTCATTACAGCCAAAGAGACGACTTACGAAGCGGACAAAGTGATTTCAACCATCCCAATGGATCAACTCGTCCCAATGTATGCCACAGAAACACCTGTCCCAGAAGAAGTGAAGGATTGCGCCCATGCTTTGCATCACAATTCCATCGCGATTTGTATCGTCAATGTCAAGAAGGACTTTGCCGGTGACAACTACGCCTTTATGATCGCAGATCGTAATGTAATATTCCATCGAATCTCAAAATTGGACTTCATGGGGAAATGCTATCACCTGCCAGACACCGTTACGTACATGGCAGAGATTACGTACAGAACAGATGACATCTACGATAAGATGTCTGAAGAGGAAATGGAGAAACAGGTTGCGAACGGTCTAGAACGCATCGGATTTATTGAATCTCCAGAAGACATTAACTTTATCAAGATCAAGCGCTTTGACTATGCGTATGTCATTTATGATCTGATGCACAAGCAAAACACATCGAAAATCATTGAATATCTTGCACGAGAAGGAATTTATGTCAACGGACGTTTTGGCTCCTTTGCCTACCTTAATATGGATGCTATTATTCGGCAGTCGATAAACCTAGCGGCCAACTTCTAATCTATAATCGATTTTCGTGCCTGCAAAATATGGGTTGTAGGCACGTTTTTCTTTTTTGCGACAGTAAAACCTTCTATGAAAGACATTGCCGTATCTATCATACTACCCATCTATGACGTTGAATTGTATCTTGACAGGTGCATCCAGTCGATTCGTGATCAGGATTTATTCAATATTGAAATTATTCTAGCATCCGATGGTCCAGAACAATGTGATTCGATATGTAAGAAATATGCAAAATTGGATGATAGGGTACAACTTGTTATGCACCCTGGGTCTTATGGTAAGGCATTTAATAAGGCCCTTGAAATTGCTAAAGGAGAATACATAGGCATTGTTGAAACAGATGACTGGTGCGATTCCAGGATGTTCTCAAGACTTTATTCCTGCGCGAAGTCTTACGATGCCGATGTTGTAAAAGGTGGTTTTATAGAAGCCTTTGATGAACCAAAACTAAACCGGGTACGCCGTATTTCGAAGAGAGAGAGGTGTATTCAACCACTAAAATATCCGCATCTCTTATCGTTCCAGCCAAGTGTGTGGTCTGCAATATATAAAAAAGAATTTCTAATAAAGAATAGACTTCATATGATCGAAGAAAGAATGTCCTTTATTGATGCTCCTTTTTCAGTCATGACATTCTTAGCTGCGGAAAAAGTTATTTTATTACCAGACGCTAATTATTATTACTATCAATGCAATCCGAACCAATCCATAAAAAAGGCGACATCTTTTGATGGATTACGAGCTGAAGAATGGCTTTACGACAATCTTGAGGTAGAAAAACTCAATGATTATGTTAAAAATGAATTGATTGCGTCAACAATAAGAAGATTGAAATGGAATTCAGAACGATTGGAAAACTCTCAGGATTTCGTTGAAAAATGTACAATGTTTTTTATGTTATTGATTCAGCGGTTGGGTGAAAGTTTTGTCCTTTGTGATCCGAAGGTTTGTCACATGGCTAAATCCATTGGCTTTCCTGAGGAACGGCTTCATCCACCTCGCCTTTTCGGGGTTGTTCGCAGCTCAGGACGAATAAAAATCTATTTCGGTAATCTGAATAAAAGTTTCCCACATCGCGGCACTACCTAACCCGGATTTTTCAAATTCCTCTGAAGCCGCCTTCTCTTGAACCGATGATAGCGTAGGCCTATATACCGCTATCCACCTATAGATTACTCAATAACAAAAAGACAATAAAATCCTCGGAGATCAGAATCCCCAAGGTTTCTTATTTGTTTTTAAGGAACGTTTATGGGTTAGTAGAAAACAGGCTTGTTTCGATCTAGTTTCTGGTATTTTGTGGCATCGTATTTCGCCCCAAATATAATTAGTAACACCTCTGGATGTTGTAAGGCTTGATTTATTTCGAGAAGTATGCCTCTCTTTTTGGTAATCAGAGATCCCGGCAAGTTGATTAATTCTTGTTGAAATCGCTTCAGCGAAATATTGAACCAGCTTCCTTTATCTTCGAAGCCGGAAAACAAAATACGCCGCACTCCATAGATCAGGGCGAACGCATCAACCAGGCCTAGCTCAAATGTAAATATCTGAGCTGGCCTATTTTTTTCTTGACAATCTCCCGTATACGGAGTATACTTCTGTATACGGGAGGTTTCCATGCATCACTTCAACACGCCACGTCTCTGCCGCATCGACGAAGTCGATGCAAAGTTCCTTGAGTTCAAACTCACTCCTGAGCAAAAGGCTCGGTTGCCTGAGGGGAAGAAGATCGTCTTCAGAAAGTCCACTCATCCCCAGAAGGGGAAGGGTTATCGTCAGTTCGTCTCTCGAGCTGAGTACACCAGCAGCGAGCCGGGTAAGCGCGGTCGGGCAGTGTCGATTGCGAGCAAGCTGCTCGGCGTGATCTGGGATGACGACCCCGAGTGGATCTACGAGACGGACAAGTCCAAGTCGTCCATCAAGGCACGTCGTGTTGAGGCAACCAAAAAGGCCGAAAAATCAAAGCGATTGGTGGCTGGCATGCTCTGCCGGATGTTCAGCGACACCATTGAATATGACCGGACGGCCGTCCTCGTCAAGAAAATCCCCGTGCCGCTTTTCCTTGCGGTTGCAGTCCTCTGTGCATCACGCGGGATTACCGATGCCACGTCGGTTGCGAACTACTGGAATCAGAACCTGAGCTACCTTCGCAAGGTTCTTCCGCATGAGGAGCTCAATGAAATTTCTCATGATTCTGTGCGAAGAATCTATCTCTCGCTCAAGGCGGAAACCGTTGAACGCTTCCTCAGCAATTTCTACGAATGGCTCCCAAAGTGGCTGCCTGAGGACGCACGGCGACACATAGCCATCGACGGCCAGACCTGCCGAAGCTCAAGGCACGTCGAAACCAACCGCCGCATGATGCTCCTCAACGCGGTGGACGTCACGGCCGGAAAGCTCTGCATGACGCACACGATGATCGACACGAAGAGCAATGAGCCTAAATATGTGCCTGATATTTTGGGGAAATTAAATGTTGAGGGCGCTCTTGTTTCGCTCGATGCGCTCAGCACCAACCAGGGTATTGCCTCCGAGATTACGCGCCGTGGCGGCTTCTACATGCTCGCCGTGAAGGGGAATCAGATGAAGCTTGAGGCGGCGATCAAGGCTGAAATGTCGAAAGTGAAGGCGGACGTCGAGAACTCGGAGGAGCTGCGGCAGGTGCCGTATGAGCACGAACACTATCGCAACGAAAAACGACACTACGTGGTGCTTCCGGCCAACCGATTGCCGCAGGAGTTGAGGACGGGATGGATAGGATTAGATGAAGGATGCATCATTCAAGCGTTGACCACATCATTCCGCTCAAATAAGGCTGGCGAATGGAGTACTTCAAGAGAAATCAGATACTTCATCACAAACCATCCCTATCAGGACGGGAGTCACGATGAGTGGCTTGCGGAGTGCATACGGGGGCATTGGGGCGTGGAGAGCTTCCACTGGACGATGGACATGCTTTGGCAGCAGGACTACATGCAGTGCAAGCATCCGGCATACCTGAATACGCGGGAAGCAATCGCCAAGCTCGGCCACAATCTGCTCAAGACGTTTCAGCAGATCGACAAGAAAGAACGAGGTTTAAGCCGGATGCGCAGTGAAAAACAGCTTCAGAACGAGGTTGGGATTACGGTTGAGAATGGGCTTATCTGGCTGTTAAAGGCAATTCAGGAACGTGAGTCACTCCAGTCGTAATTCACGAAAATCTGCGTTCGCCCTGAGGGCAATGGGCGATCTACACGCCTGTTCTTCCAGATCTTTGCCAACGAGCAGGGATGGAACTTTCTTTTGTAAAAATTTCTCATGTTGCGTTGGTCGAAGCGATGATCGAAAGCATGAACGGATCCTTAGTTCCGTTAAGCGAGCTACTTGAGAAATGTCTGTCGCGACGAGCAAGTACATGACTATCAGCGGCCTTGTGAGGTCACCGGGATAGAGGTTAAAGAAAACTACCACAAAGAACCGATGAAAACGCCGATGCACCACACCCGGTTATTACAGACAAAAAATCCTCCGCCCTACGCCTTGCAGGGTGTCGTTCACCTTGTTGAGATGATCAAATCAGAGAGGGCTTAGGAACCACTTCCGCCAGAAACTGCCGCTTTTTTCGCGACTTTCAAGATGCTGTCGAATACAGTTGGCGCGATCGGCCAGGACCTTGTTGGAAAGCCCTCGACTCGAAAAATGCGGCATGCTGATCAGGAGACCTTCGTGAAGGTTCGGGACTTTGAAGTCGATCTCACGCACGGCAATCCTGCGTTCTGGATCACCTTCAAGCCCCTCCGTCCACTGCCCATGCTCAGGTTCGCAGAGAAGATCCTCGAACTCCTCCCGTTTCCCGTTGGTGATGATTACAACCGGATGCTCTTTCAGCACTTTCTCCAATCGCTCGCGCCAGGCTTGTCTCCTTGAGCCTTTAATGACTTCCGGATACTTAGGTGCCCCGAGAATGTCGCGAATCAGACCGAAGTCGACGCCTTTGTACATGATGCCGAGCCGATCCCAAATGCCGTGATTGGGCATCTGAACCGGATAGAGATTGCAGTCGCAACCAATGCCTTCGGCGGCGAAAAGACGCAGCTTTTCAACAGCCTGCCGAAGCCCTTGGCTCGTCGAATCAACGTCTTTCTCGCCAAAAAGGCTTCGCACAAAGGCCGCAAGTTTTCTGGCATACAAAAAATTCAACTCATCGAAGCGCTCATCGTCTGGCAGATACCCGAGATCAACTGCGCTGCATAAGTCGGCATCAAGGACCGTATATGGCGTCTCCCCTTTGAAGAAGAGGCAACCGCCCGGCTCGTATCCGCAGAACCAGAGAGGCGAATTCCAGTTGCCGCCACGGCTGCCGCACCTAACATTTTTGGCTAGTTCATCCAGCGCCTGCTTCAGTGTCTCGGCCGATTTTTCACACGGCAGAACTCTCTCGGCCTCGTATCGAGCCATGCTTTCGAGCCCCGGAGGAGGAAGAGCGGCAGCGCCCTTCCATTTTCTGACGACTTCATCCGGAACCGGCTGCCCGGACCTTGCCCAGTCGACAAGAAGAGCAGACATCAGATCCTCAAATCCCCAATAAGCCTTCTCCGGCGTTATTTCATTTTTGGCCCCGAAAGCCTGAGCAAGTCTTTCGCGAATATCCGCTTCCAGTCCCGGCGAAAGCCTCACCGTTGCGGGAACGAACGTTTGGACACTCCTCGAATCCGGCATTTTTTCTCTCTCCATCATTGACAGCTGCTCTTTCAACCAGGGTGAGCGCATCAACCAGGCCTAGCTCAAATGTAAATATCTGAGCTGACCTATTTTTCTTGACAATCTCCTGTGTACAGAGCATGCCTCTGTATACGGGCGATTTCCATGCGTCACTTCAACACACCACGTCTCTGCCGCATCGCCGAAGTCGTTGCAAAGATCCTTGACTTCGAACTCACTCCTGAGCAAAAGGCTCGGCTGCCTGAGGGGAAGAATATCGTCTTCACAAAGTCCACTCATCCCCCGAAGGGGAAGGGTTGTCGTCAGTTCGTCTCTCGAACTGAGTAAACCTGCACCGAGCCGGGTAAGCGGGGTCGGACAGTGTCGATTGCGAGCAAGCTGCTCGGCGTGATCTGGAATGACGACCCCGAGTGGATCCACGAGACGGACAAGTCCAAGTCGTCCATCAAGGCACGTCGTGTTGAGGCAACCAAAAAGGCCGAAAAATCAAAGCGATTGGTGGCTGGCATGCTCTGCCGGATGTTCAGCGACACCATTGAATATGACCGGACGGCCGTCCTCGTCAAGAAAATCCCCGTGCCGCTTTTCCTTGCGGTTGCAGTCCTCTGTGCATCACGCGGGATTACCGATGCCACGTCGGTTGCGAACTACTGGAATCAGAACCTGAGCTACCTTCGCAAGGTTCTTCCGCATGAGGAGCTCAATGAAATTTCTCATGATTCTGTGCGAAGAATCTATCTCTCGCTCAAGGCGGAAACCGTTGAACGCTTCCTCAGCAATTTCTACGAATGGCTCCCAAAGTGGCTGCCTGAGGACGCACGGCGACACATAGCCATCGACGGCCAGACCTGCCGAAGCTCAAGGCACGTCGAAACCAACCGCCGCATGATGCTCCTCAACGCGGTGGACGTCACGGCCGGAAAGCTCTGCATGACGCACACGATGATCGACACGAAGAGCAATGAGCCTAAATATGTGCCTGATATTTTGGGGAAATTAAATGTTGAGGGCGCTCTTGTTTCGCTCGATGCGCTCAGCACCAACCAGGGTATTGCCTCCGAGATTACGCGCCGTGGCGGCTTCTACATGCTCGCCGTGAAGGGGAATCAGATGAAGCTTGAGGCGGCGATCAAGGCTGAAATGTCGAAAGTGAAGGCGGACGTCGAGAACTCGGAGGAGCTGCGGCAGGTGCCGTATGAGCACGAACACTATCGCAACGAAAAACGACACTACGTGGTGCTTCCGGCCAACCGATTGCCGCAGGAGTTGAGGACGGGATGGATAGGATTAGATGAAGGATGCATCATTCAAGCGTTGACCACATCATTCCGCTCAAATAAGGCTGGCGAATGGAGTACTTCAAGAGAAATCAGATACTTCATCACAAACCATCCCTATCAGGACGGGAGTCACGATGAGTGGCTTGCGGAGTGCATACGGGGGCATTGGGGCGTGGAGAGCTTCCACTGGACGATGGACATGCTTTGGCAGCAGGACTACATGCAGTGCAAGCATCCGGCATACCTGAATACGCGGGAAGCAATCGCCAAGCTCGGCCACAATCTGCTCAAGACGTTTCAGCAGATCGACAAGAAAGAACGAGGTTTAAGCCGGATGCGCAGTGAAAAACAGCTTCAGAACGAGGTTGGGATTACGGTTGAGAATGGGCTTATCTGGCTGTTAAAGGCAATTCAGGAACGTGAGTCACGCCAGTCGTAATTCACGAAAATCTGCGTTCGCCCTG